>NZ_JRAR01000075.1:0-93107 GCF_000768935.1 Porphyromonas sp. COT-290 OH860
GGGGATAGTATTCAAGGCTCCCCAAGCCGCTCAAACACGCAAAAAACACCGAGAAAGATACAAGAAACTTTGAGCGGCGCATTGCGCAATAGTCTCCTTCGGTTCATGCCTTGCTCGGGGAGCGATGTGTCACAAAAAAGGAGGCGAGGCCTAGTGAGTTACTAGATCTCGCCTCTGGATAAGAGTGTTTTGGGTAAAGCTATGCCCTCGTTTTATGGGCTTTGGCTCTCTCTTCTGCTATTCCTTCAGAGAGTCGTAGTAGGCATCGAGGAGCTTCTGCGCACCAACGAAGGAGGATACCATATCGTCTAGCACCTGTTGCTCGATGCCCGGACGCAGGGATTTGACCACATCGCTACCATAGAACGAGCGATGCAGTGCCTCGTTTACTGTTTCATACATCCACCATTTGGCCTGTCTTTGGCGCTTCTCGTAGAAGTAGCCAGAGTCCATAGCAAAGTGACGGTACTCATCGACCATATCCCAGATTTCCTTGATTCCGAGGCCGTAGAAGCCTGAGTAGGTCAGTACTTTGGGTTTCCAGCCCGACTCTGTAGGCGGGAATAGGTGTAGGGCATTGCGGAAGTGCGAGGCTGCTAGATTGGCTTTGGGGATATTATCTCCGTCTGCTTTGTTGATGATGATGGCATCGGCCATCTCCATGATCCCACGTTTGATCCCTTGCAGCTCATCTCCCGTTCCCGATAGCTGGATCAGCAGGAAGAAGTCTACCATAGAGTGCACTGCCGTTTCGCTCTGGCCGACCCCTACCGTTTCGACAATAATCGTGTCGTAGCCTGCCGCCTCGCAGAGCATGATCGTTTCTCGCGTCTTACGTGCCACACCTCCTAGAGAGCCTGCCGTAGGGCTAGGGCGAATGAAGGCGTTAGGGTGGTGAGAGAGCTGCTCCATACGAGTTTTGTCACCCAGAATACTTCCTCCAGAGCGTTCGCTACTTGGGTCGATTGCAAGGACGGCCAGCTTGCGCCCCTGCTTACACAGGTGTATCCCGAAGGTATCTATCGAGGTACTCTTACCTGCACCCGGCACACCCGTTAGACCAATGCGGATTGATTTGCCTGTGTAGGGGAGGCAACGCTCGATAATCTGCTGGGCGATGACCTGATGATCTGGGTGATTGCTCTCAACGAGCGTTACGGCTTGGCTGAGGATCGTAATATCCGATCGGAGTATCCCCTCGACAAACTCATCGACCGTGTACTGACGCCGTGGCACACGCCTAAAATTGGGGTTGAGCATAGGCTGTACACTCACACCCTGATTTACCTTGAGCCCCATGTAGGCAGGGTCGTTCTCGGGGTGATGCAGGAGTTCTTCGTTAATGTCCATGTTGTTGCTGTGGTTAGATGCGCTCGAGTACCATATCTATTAATCCCTCTATGCTGCCTTTGTAGTCGGTATTCATCTTCTCTGCCTTTCGTCCTGCGATGATGCAGCAGACCGTGAGGGCTCGATGTCCCATTAGAGCTGCTAGACCTGCTAGAGAGGAGCTCTCCATTTCGTAATTGGTGATGACCTGCCCGTCTAGGTCGAAGGCCTGAATCTTCTTGTTGAGCTCGGGGTCTTGTAGCGAGAGGCGTAGGCTCCGTCCTTGTGGGCCGTAGAAGCCATTGGCTGCAATCGTGTTGCCACGCAGAATGTCATCTTGGCAGATTTGCTCTAGTAGAGATGCATCTGCTGGTACGACGTAGGGCTTGAGCCCCTCGATCTGCCAGTCGAGCTGCTTGCATAGCTCAGCCTCGAATGTCTTATTGCGGATTTTGTCTGTATCGCCGTAGAAGTAGATTACGCCATCGAAGCCGATGCTGTGAGAGGTGGCTACGTAAGTCCCGATTGGGCTAACGTCTTGCAGGCCACCAGAGGTGCCGACACGCACGAGGGTAAGCTGTCGAAATTCGTCTTTGACTTGCCTTGTTTCGAAGTCGATGTTGGCTAGGGCGTCAAGCTCGTTAAGCACAATGTCTATATTATCGGTACCGATACCATGGCTCACTACGCTGATGCGCTTGCCTCGATACATGCCAGTAATGGTGTGGAACTCTCGGCTCGTGATGTCACACTCGATGCTATCGAAGCGCTTGGCCACTAGATCTACACGAGCAGGATCGCCAACGAGGAATACACGATCTGCTAATTGTTCGGGCTTGATATGTAGATGAAATATAGAGCCATCGGCGTTGATGATCAGTTCGGACGGTGGGATAACTCGCTTGTTACTCATAACTATAATCGAATTTTGATATTTATAATATATATACGTTGCTCCAAAGTTCCGATGATTAAGCCAATTTTCCAAATTTATTTGGCCCTTATTGCCTCAATCTACTCTCCCTATTTATTCACTCATTACATTGTATTCGCCGTCGGGTTCATACTCATTAGGCGTAGGTCAAGAGGAGCCTTGGCGTCGATCTGCTCGTGTCTGATCTGTACGATAACCTCCTGTCTTGGTAGCAGGTCGAAGCAGTTGCGACTGAAGCGAGCCTGTTGCTGGGCAAGTGTGAGCCAAATGTCTTTGATGAGTACTGGTGAGCTTAGGCGGAGCGTTGCTTCGCCTTGCTTCTGCTCTAGTATCTCGACCTTGACATGCTCCTGCTCTAGCTTCAGGTCTTTGGTCGGGCAAGGGTAATACTCTAGTTGAATAGGGTCATGATGAGCAAACTCTAGACTTATGGATAGTACTCGATCTCTAGAGCTGGGGTCCAACTCCCACTCCTGTGTCGAGATCGTCGATAGGTGTGTGAGCTGATTGGGTGGGCAGTTTGGTATACTGATGCTTGCCTGACGGATCTCTTTGCCCCCAAGTGCGTAGAGCCCTAGGCTTAGTTTGCCTTCTTGTAGAGCTTGTAGCTGGTCATTGGCTACATAGATGGCGATCGAATCCGATCCAAGTGGCTCGGCTAGTAGTGCAATAGGGGCGTAGGCCTCTCTCGTGGTGTAGTGCATAGCCTTGTAGTTTTGCCCGTAGTCGATGCTGCTCCATGAGAGAGCAGGCCAGACATCATTGAGCTGCCAGTAGAGCATACCCATACACACCGGTCGTTGGCTACGTAGAGTACGTATTGCCTTGGCCATGCCTCTGGCTTGTAATACCTGAGATACATAGACGAGTCTATCGAAAGACTGCGGTACTTGGTAGTACTGCTCCATATACTCCAATATGCGTTGGTTGCCAGTGGAGGCTTTCTGATGCACCCTCATCACCTCGGAGCCCAGATCATGATCCTCTGGCAGTGTAAAGCTAGAGATTAGGGCATGAGTCGGTAGGGACTGGAAGCCAAACTCGCTGACGAAGCGCATACCCCTAGCGGAGCGAAAAATCTCGAAAGGCTGCTGACCATACCAAAGTCCCCAATAGTGGCTGTCGCCATGTCCGAAACTCTCTGGTCTACCCCAGTTCGCTTGCATGGGAGAGCCGTGTATATAGCATTTTTGGCCGTCTAGGTTGGCTACCACCTCTGGTAGTGTCTGGCGGAAGAGTGGGGCGTATCCCTGCCTCATCTGTTGATAGTGCTCTGCGGAGTACCTGCTTGCCCAGCCCCAGTATTTGAGAGCCTCCTCGACTTCGTTGTTGCCACACCACAGGGCTAGAGAGGCGTGGTGGCGTAGGCGACGAACTTGATAATCAGCTTCTTGGCGCACTAGGGATAGAAACTCTCGATCGCTCGGGTAAGCAGTGCAGGCAAACATAAAGTCCTGCCAGATGAGTATGCCACGTCTGTCGGCCTCGTCGTAGAATCTCTCGTCCTCGTAGATGCCACCTCCCCAGACGCGGATCATATTCATATTGGCGAAGATGATGTCGTCGAATAGGCGCTCAAAATCCTTACCATGTCGCTTGGTCAGTAGTAGCTCCCCGGGAATGTAGTTCGCTCCCCGAATGAATATGGGGCGTTTATTGACCTCCCAGTAGAAAGAAGTCCCCCATTGGTCAGGCTGATTGACGAACTTAATCTCCCTAATGCCGATATGTTTGCTCCAGTGATCCAGTTCCTCTCCCAGCGCATTGCGTAGCGATACCGATAGCCGATAGAGGTAAGGATCTCCCCAGCCATTGGGCCACCATAGATGAGGTCGCTGCATTGTGAGCATTATAGGCTTCTGGAGGTCTGTGCTACGGCTCTTGGCGCAGATTTGCCCTTGCTCGTCCTCGAGAGCTACCTCATAGCAGAGGCCCGTGGTTGGGGTTAATAGAGTTAGCTCGGGCATAACCTCGATGCGAGCCTCTGTGGGCTGGTGCTCTTTGCTCCAGACGATGCTTGTGGATAGCGATACATCGTCTAGTCTGGCCTCCTCGTAGCTGCTTAGGCGTACGGGACGCCATAGTCCCATAGCGACGAGGCGCATTCCCCAGTCCCAGCCGTAGTGGTAGGGAGCTTTGCGCGTAAATGGGCTATATCGAATAGGGGCGTGATCGTTGTCGGCAGGGTAGTTGAAGCCATTGGAGAGATACTGTGCATGAGCCCTTTTGAGGGGGCTATGTATATGTACCGTTACGGTGTTCTCCCCCGAGGTTATATGTGGTGTGATGTCGTAGCGATAGGCCAGAAACATATTGCTCGTGCTGCCAAGATGACTACCATTGATATATATATCGGCATAGGTGTCTACACCGTCTAGCTCTAGGAAGTGCTTTTTATTCGCCGAGAGCGCATCTGTCGAGAGCACAAAGCTCGTGCGATAGATCCAGTCTTCTTCGCTAGGCCACTGCACTAGGGGCTCATTGGCTCGGTAGTGTGGGTCGGGTAGCTTGCCTGCTTTGATGAGTTCATCTTGGACGAGGCTCGGCACAGTGCAAGCTGTCCATAGACTATCGCCTAGCATCTGATACTGCCATTGGGTAAGTGGGGTAGAGGTGTGCCGAACCTTGGCTTGAGTGTTGGTTTGTCGGGGTTTCATCAAATGTAAATTAGCCCATAGGGTGGTATGGGCTAATAGTAGGATTAGTAATAGATACAGCCGATTCATAATGATTGTACAAAAAAGGGTCAGCTCATAGGTCGCTCTCGTAAGATAGCCCTTAGGGCTTGGTTGAGGCTATGATATTGAAATGCGAAGCCCTCTGCGATGAGTTTGTCGCAGCTGGCTGGTCTTCCTCTGAGTAGATCACGGCTCATCTCCCCTAGGGCTATTTGTATTAGTTTGCTGGGGACTGGGATACGCAGGTGGTCGTGCCCCGATATGCACGATAGACCGTACATAAATTGGTTGTTGGTCAGAGGAGCCTCGGCGCAAGCATTGTAGACGCCACTCATTTGCTCCTGCTCGATGGCGTGCGTGTAGATGCGACAGAGGTCGGCGATATGTATCCAGTTTACATATTGGTTGCCCTTGCCCAAAGGCGTGTTTAGACCAAAGCGTACGGGCAGGAGCATATTGGGCAGCCCTCCGCGATGTGGGTCTAGGACGAAGCCTTGTCGTAGCACCACGCTACGCACGCCAAGTAGCTCCTTTGCTCTAGAGGCTTCTGCCTCTAGCATCTCGTAGGCCTGAGCTAGGAAGCTGCGCCCTGCCCCTTCTTCTTCGTGGGCATAGATGCGCCCGCTCTTACTGGGGTAGAAGAAGAGTGATGATCCCCAAATGATTGTCTTGACGTGGTGCTCGATCTGTGAGAGGCGATTCACTAGTAGGCGTGCCGATAGGACACGGCTACGCAGGATATCTCGCTTGCGAGCTCTGGTCCATCGCTCGCCGAAGAGGCTCACACCAGCTAGATGAATGATGACGTCGGCTTGCTGTAGTGGGTGCTCTGCGATCAGTCGTTCCTCCATATCCCAGTAGAAAGCCTCGTCGCACTCCTCCATGCTCTCCTCTACATGGCGTGTGAGCCACAGAACCCTATAGCCTTGCTCTCTCAGATGTCGGGTAAGTCTTATCCCGATCAGGCTTCGCCCTCCGGTGATGAGAATGGTTCCTTTTTTGTCTTGATTATGCTCCATCGTCTTGAGTTTGTCTTGTCAATTAACGATATAAAGTTAGGAATAAAATCAGAGCCAACGCTCCAGAAGTTGAGTCGAGGGGATTTTCATGATCGCTTAGCCTAGATAGGTGAGTTCATTGTACTGAAGACCAAGGTGTGCTCGTATTCGTTTGTCTACACTTTTGTTAAGGTATGTAAATGGATTAGTGCTCATTCTTGCGAGCATAGGCTGGAGGTTCTTGAAGGTTGATACGGCTTTGCCGAAAAATTGAAGGACTAATCTGGGAGGATTGGTGGGCTAATCCTCTGCGATGTGTCCACTGACCTCAAAAGATTGATGGGAAGAAAAAACAAAACTCATGCCATGAGCTGACGAAAATGCTTGGCGTATTTATTTATATGTTTGTTTTCTAGTGTTTTGCATTTGGGCTGTTTTGGGTGGGGATCTTTGTTAGGCTGAGGAGAAGTGCTCAAACGAAGTCCAGCGCCGTGTCGAGCTTGCTAAGGGGGCAAATACGAGGTCTACACATTTTTGCCCAAGCACTCATGTGCTTTCCCATCAACAATCTGAAAAATGAGCGAAAATATAAATCCTGCCCCCTCCTGCGATGCTTGATTTTCGGCCTAGAATCCTAGTGGTTCTTCGGGGCGTGTTAGTTTTCTGAACTAATCATTTGGATAGCGTATCACGCAAGCAGATGTCGATAGCTCTCAATCGTACTGGTAAGGAAGTTCCAATAAATATGTTTGTTTCTTTGCAGAAAAAAAACTTATTTTGTAGATGAGTAAATTCAACTTCTCAGAGCGGGTTGATCCTTATCTCTCTAGATGTAGATAGGTATTCCCGTGAGAAGCAACACGTAGTACAAAGAAAGATTGTGTAATGATGGAAGCACAGCAATGTCCACAACCCCTCGCCAATCAAGACGAGGTGATCTCTTCTGCCACACCACAGACAGAGCAGAGTGAGTTAAGTCCCAACAGCGTTAATTACTCTACGCTAAATCCAAGCCAGCTTATTGACCACTTGGCCGTTATCCTGCAAGGAGCAGAGTTGCCAGAGCGTAAGCAAGTCGAGCTTATTCGCTCGATGTTCTACAAAAAGAAAGAGCAGCTACAGAGCGAAGAAAATGCCGATGCTCTAGCCCAAGCAGAGATCCAAGAGGAGCGCATGAATGATCTGCTACAAAACTTCAAGGAGCTAGATCGCAAGCGTATAGAAGAGCAAGAGCGTATCTATAAGGAGAATAAAGCTGTCTGCGATGATTTGCTCTCCAAACTAGAGGCTCTCTTGGAGGCAGGTGAGGACTTTGGTAAGGTCTATAGTGAGTTTCATCAGATCAGAGAGCAATGGGAGGCTGCACGCCCGCTAAGTCCACAAGACGAGAAGGCGCTAAGGAGCAGCTTCGGCGCACTACGTGATCGTTTCTATGAGCTCAAATCAATTAACGAGGAGCTCAGAGAGTATGACTTCCGCAAGAACCTCGAGGCCAAGACTCAGCTATTGGCCGAGATTGAACCTCTCGTCGGGCTAGATAATCCAGTGCAGGCGATTAAGGCGCTCAATCCTCTGGTCGATCGTTGGCACAACCTTGGCCCCGTGGCTCGTGAGCTGAGGGCTGAGATACACGGTAAGTTTAAGGAATTTACCACCGCTATCTATAAGCGGCACCAAGACCACCACGACCAAAAGCACCAGCAGGAGGCGGCTAACCTTGAGGCAAAGACGGCTATTTGCCTAGAGCTGGAGGAGTTGCTCCAAGAGGCTATGCCTCACCGCCGCAAGGGCTGGGACGAGCTGACCGCTCGCATTCATGATCTGCAGGAGAAGTGGAAGACTATCGGCTTCACGGGTCGCAAGGACAACGAATCGATCTATCAGAGATATAGAGCCTCGCTAGATACTTTTTTCCAGCGGAAGTCTGCTTTCTTCGATAGCTTCCGAGCCGAGCTGTCGGAGAACCTGACCAAGAAACGAGCACTGCTCGAGCAGGCCAAGGCGCTCAAGGATAGTACAGACTGGAACAAGACGGCAGAGGCGCTCAAGGCTCTACAAGCCGAGTGGACAAAGATTGGGGCAGTCCCCAACAAGTACAGCCAGCGCATTTGGAATGAGTTTAGAGCTTGCTTCGACTACTTCTTCGAGCGTCGCAAAAATGAGCGAGGAGCAATGCAGGGCAATCTACAAGCCAATCTGCAAGCCAAGCAACAGATCTTAGCCGAGTTGGAGGCATTGCGTACAGAGGAGGATATCAATCAGCTCCGTCTGCAGCTCGAGGAGTCGGGTAAGAAGTGGCAGAGCATCGGACATGTCCCCCACAAGGATAAGGACGAGGTAAACCGCAAGCACAAGGAGCTGCTCGATGAGCTCTACGGTCGTGTGCGCCAGCAGCGCACTCAGCGTCGCCTCAATGGTTACACCGAGAGTCTCAAGAACATCTCGGATCAGCAGGGAGGTCTTAGCCACGAGAGGCAGCGCATGACTCGCATCTTGGATCGTATGCGTAGCGAGCTACAGACTTACGAAAACAATTTGCAGTTCCTCAACATCAGCAGCAAGGGTGGATCTAGCCTGCTCAAAGATCTGGAGCGCAAGCGTGAGAAGCTCATGACCGATATTGAGCTATTAGAGGAAAAGATTAAACTGCTTATACAGAAAGAAGCCGAGTAGTACAGTGCTCGAGAGCCGCCTATGCGCTCTCGGATAGATGAATTACAGAGGGGGTTGCGTCGAAATACGTTTGGCGCAGCCCCTTTTTTAGGTGCCATCGGCAGGCTGTCTAGTATATGCCCCTTAGCTTGCGGTATGGTAGAGCAATGTGGGTGCTTTTTCTGCACTCTTATGTCCCTGTCAATGGATAGTATGCTGGCTTGATTGCGCTTGAGTGAGCGGTATTTAGTAGGTTGAGCAGGAGAGATAAATTGCCATTTATTGACTACCTTTGGCTTCACAATAATTTATTGAGCGAACTCATGGAGTCTATAAAACAGATATTTCGGATTGGGTATGGCCCGAGCAGCAGCCACACGATGGGGCCAGTGCGAGCCGCAGAAATGTTTCTCGAGCGCTGCCCCCATGCTGTGTGCTATCAGGTTTCCCTCTATGGTAGCCTTGCAGCCACGGGCAAGGGACACATGACCGATGTGGCTCTGCTACGCATCTTGGAGGCCAAGGCTCCCACAACCATCGAGTGGTTCCCCGATATCGAGTTGCCGTTTCACCCCAACGGCATGAAGTTCGACGGCTATGACCGTGATGGCAATATCATAGATACCTTCACGGTTTATAGTATAGGTGGTGGTACACTCGCCAACGAAGACTTCAATGAGCAGAAGATCAAAGATGTCTATCCTCAGAATACGATGCGTGAGATCATGTACGAGCTTAATCGCACCGGTATGAGCTATTGGGAGTATGTCGCCAAGTACGAAGATGAGGATATCTGGGACTTTTTGGCCGAGGTGTGGCGAGTCATGCAGCAGGCAGTAGAGGACGGTTTGGAAGCCGAGGGAATACTACCCGGTGGGCTAGGACTCAGGCGTAAGGCTGCTACCTACTTCGTCAAGGCCAATGGGTATGGCTCTGTGAGCATCAAGAACAGAGGCTTGGTCTATGCCTATGCCCTCGCAGTGAGCGAGCATAATGCTGCCGGTGGACGTGTCGTCACAGCTCCGACTTGTGGTAGCTGTGGTATTATACCGGCTGTGCTGTATCACCTCAAGAAGACTCGTGAGTTCCCCGACCAGCGTATTCTGCGTGCCCTCGCTACGGCAGGCCTTTTTGGCAATGTCGTGCGTACCAATGCCTCGATTTCTGGGGCAGAGGTTGGCTGCCAAGGAGAGGTTGGAGTGGCGTGTGCTATGGGAGCCGCAGCTGCTTGTCAGCTCTTCGGAGGCTCCAATCTACAGATTGAGTACTCTGCGGAGATGGGGCTGGAGCATCACTTGGGGCTAACCTGCGACCCTGTTTGTGGTCTAGTACAGATCCCTTGTATCGAGCGTAACGCCTTCGCTGCTGCGAGAGCTTTAGACGCCAATACATTCGGCACCTTCAGCGATGGGCATCATCGTGTTAGCTTCGACCAAGTCGTGGAGGTGATGCGTAAGACGGGCAAGGATTTGCCTAGCCTCTACCGAGAAACCTCTACTGGTGGGTTGGCTACAGCCTACGATGCGGACGAAGCTAAGTTCTATTAACATCATCTCACACGATAGCTATGTGTCGTCGATCTCCATGGCCCGCTTGGGCTACCCTGCTACTGCTCTACCTTGTGGGCCTGCTCGCAGGGCAGGTAGGCCAAGCCAAGGCTTGTGGCAGAGTACAGATCGATACCACTGCTGTGGTCAATCTTCCCTCTGTGCTGGTCCGCTCGTCCTACCGCACTCGTCCACTTAGTGGGGAGGAGCGAGCCGCCTATTGGCGGCGTATTAGGGACGTCAAGAAGACGCTCCCATACGCCAAGTATGTCGCCGCTACGATTATAGAGACCTACGAGTATATGGAATCTCTAGAGAGCGACGAGGAGCGTGAGGCGCATCTCAAGTGTGTCGAGAAGGAGCTTAAAGCCGAGATGGAGCCTAAAATGAGGGATCTCACCCTTCGTCAGGGGCAACTGCTCATCAAGCTCATCAATCGCCAATGTGGGCAAACCAGCTACGAGCTAGTTAAGGCTTTTTTGGGGGGCTGGCGGGCTTGGTGGTGGAATGCGTTTGCCAAGGTCGTGGGTGCTAACCTCAAGTCGCCCTACAACCCAAAGGAGGTCGAGGACGATGCCGTCACTGAGCGCATCATCAGGCTACTGGAGATGGGCCTGCTTTAATTCATTTGTCAGAATCGGATAAGATAGTATGATCATCAAAACGGCGGAATTCGTCATCAGCAATACGGACGTCAAGAAATGTCCCGATAGTGCACTCCCAGAGTATGCATTCATTGGTCGCAGTAATGTTGGTAAATCCTCTCTGATCAATATGATCACAGCGTACAAAGGGCTGGCCATGACCTCACAGAAACCGGGTAAGACGCAGCTTATCAATCATTTTTTGATTAATAAATCGTGGCATCTAGTAGACCTCCCCGGCTATGGCTATGCTCGCCTTGGGCAGAGCAATAGAGAGAAGCTCAAGACGATAATTGAGAGCTATATCCTCGACCGTGAGCAGCTTACCTGCCTATTTATCCTGCTAGACTGCCGCCACGAGCCTCAGAAGATAGACCTAGAGTTTATCGAGTGGGCAGGTGAGCATGGTGTGCCATTTGCGCTCGTCTTCACCAAGGCAGATAAACTCAGCCGAGGCAGGCTCTCGGCGAATGTGGAGGCGTACAAGCAAAAGCTGCGAGAGAGCTGGGAGGAGCTACCACCTATCTTCGTAACCAGTAGCGAAAAGAAGGAAGGGCGTGATGAGCTCCTTGCCTATATTGACGAAATCAACCAAACCCTCTAAGGCTAACTAAACGATAATAACTATATCACAATGAAAGGAAAAATCCTTGTAACGGGTGGAACTGGCTATATCGGTTCGCACACAACGGTCGAGCTGATCAATGCTGGCTACGAAGTCATATCCATGGACAATCTCTCCAACTCAAATATTGAGGTGCTTGATGGTATCGAAGCTATCACGGGTATTCGCCCTAAGTTTTACGAAACAGACTGCAACGACGAGGCAGCAGTAGAGCGTATCTTCTCAGAGAATCCCGGCATTGTCGGCCTAATTCACTTCGCTGCTTCCAAGGCAGTAGGGGAGTCGGTTCAGAAACCTTTGCTGTACTATCGCAACAATCTGCTCTCCCTCATCGTGATGCTCGAGGCTATGGAGCGCCACGGTACCAAAGGGATTGTTTTCTCCTCCTCTTGTACTGTCTATGGTCAGCCAGAGGTACTACCAGTGACGGAGAATGCTCCTGTGCAAGAGGCGCTATCGCCCTATGGCAATACCAAGCAGATTAATGAAGAGATCTTGCGAGATGCAATCTATGCAGGGGCTCCATATAAGGCCATTCGTCTGCGCTACTTCAATCCCATTGGAGCGCACCCCTCGGCGCTAATCGGTGAGCTACCTCTAGGCGTACCACAGAACCTAATCCCCTATTTGACGCAGACGGCTGCTGGTATTCGTCAAGAGCTAAGTGTCTTCGGCGATGATTACAATACGCCAGATGGATCATGTATTCGTGACTATATTAACGTAGTTGATTTGGCCAAGGCTCACGTCATCGCCATCGAGCGTATCTTAGATGAGGATAAGCAGAGTGAGCCGCTCGAAACTTTCAACATCGGTACCGGTCGTGGCGTTAGTGTGCTTGAGCTAATCAATACGTTTGAGCAGGTGACGGGTGTCAAGGTGCCACATAAGATCGTCGGCCGTAGAGAGGGCGACATCGAGCAGGTATGGGCCAATCCTAAGCATGCCAACGAGGTGCTTGGTTGGGAGGCTAAAGAAACACTCGCCGATACGCTCAAGTCTGCTTGGGCTTGGCAGGAGCGCATCACCAAGAAGGCGTAGAGGCTGCGACACTACATATTGTATTACCCATAGGGCTACCCACGGTCTACGACTAGGTCTAGCCCTATGGCTTTGCTAGATAGATATACTTGGATATGCCCTCGCACACCATTCGTACTGCAATCATAGGCCTTGGGTATCGTGGCTCCTATTTGCTACAGCTGCTACAGACGATAGGATTGTACGAGGTCGTTGCCGTTGCCGACCCCTCTGCCTCGATTGCTCTTTGCCCTAGCGCAAAAGTTTACAACCAGTCGGGAGAGGACTATAGACGTATGCTAGAGGAGCAAGAGATAGATCTTGTCTTCATCGCTTCGCCGTGGAAGATCCAGATGCAGCAGGCAGAGGATTGCCTGCATGCAGGCGTACACTTGGCTCTGGAGATCAAAGGAGGGTTGCATCAAGGGGAGTATGATGAGGTTATTCGTCTGAGCAGAGCCAAGGGGCTTAGAGTCTATCCTCTCGAGAATACACTATTTATGCGTGAGATCATGGCACTCCAGCAGATGGTATTGGCGGGTATATTGGGCGAGATTATTCATCTTAGAGGAGGATACCGACACGACCTTAGGACTCTCTTGATGCCCGAGGGGGCAGATGAACATTGGCGCACAGGCTACTACCATAGAGTCAATGGCGACCTATATCCCACTCATGGACTAGCTCCGCTCTGCTTCATAGCTGGTATTGGTAGACATGATCGACCTCTACACCTCACGGCAGTAGCATCTAGGGCGAGGGGGCTAGAACTCTATGCTCAACAAACTAATCGAGGGGATATAGAGCCTGTAGCTACTGGAGATATCATTTCTACTCAGATCACTACTGCGTCTGGAGTGCTCATTAGCCTAACTCACGACACAACTCTACCACGCCCCAAGAGCTTGGACTATGAGGTGCAGGGAACCAAAGGGATTTGGCAGGGCGATGGTCGCCGCATCTATCTGGAGGGTATCAGTCCAAGGCAAACATGGGAGTCTGATGGGCCCTACATAGAGCAGTATCTCCACCCCTGCTGGCACATCTGGGGAGAGGAGGCACTCCGACAAGACAAGCATCACCAAGGTATGGACTACATGATGCTACGTGTCCTTGGTGCAGACCTATTGGGTGAGGCTACTTACCCAGCCGACATCAAGGATCTTGCATTTTGGTGTAGTATTACGCCTCTATCAGCCCTCTCAATTGCCCAGAGAGGGAGCGTAGACTTTCCCAATACTTAATCCTTGGCATCTCTTGGCTGATCATGCAATTTGTGAGAAGCTAATATCATAGGTAGCCCTCCGATTTACGTACAACACACGGCTAAAAATCTTACCTTTGTGCTGGATATGAAGTGGGTCATCTATATATTTAGCTTGTATCTGCTGTTCTTATCGGCTATTCCTTGCCTTGATGCCCATGAGGGTGAGCATCATCATCATGCCGAGGCTCAGGTCTGTGCCGATATGGGAGCAGGGCATTCAGAGGGTTGCAGCCCGCTGTGTGCTTGTGCTTGTTGTGGTTTAATTATAGAGCCTACCATTAGATTTGCTGTGACGGTGGCAGTTCCCAGATATCCGACCGCCAAGCAAATCAAATTTGCAAACTACGAAGACAATCTAATACCTTCTTTCCTCGTCAGTATCTGGCATCCTCCACGATTGGCATAGTGTATCGAAGCACTTACATGGGGTGCCTATGCCCCTATTGATCTGTGCTTGTAGGCCCCCTGCGCCTACAACATCTTTATTGATGTGTTCCCTATATATAATAGGTTCGGCATATCAATCGGTTTTCACTATCAAACAATCATTATTATGCTAAATCGAATTATTCGGTACAGCATAGATCATAAGCCTTTGGTAGGCTTCATGACCCTCCTGCTAGTCGTTTGGGGCGTCTGGAGTATGACTAGGCTGCCGATCGATGCAGTGCCAGATATTACTAATAATCAGGTTCAGATCATCACGACCTGCCCTAGTCTTGCTAGCCAAGAGGTCGAGCAACTCGTGACATTCCCTATAGAGCAGAGTATTGCCAACCTGCCGGGGTTGGAGGAAGTGCGTAGTATTTCTCGCTTTGGACTCTCTGTCGTGACAGTTGTTTTCGACGAGGGAGTGGATATTTACTTCGCTCGTCAGCTCATCAATGAGCACTTGCCAGAGGCTGTCGAGCAGATGCCAAAGGGAGCAGGTACCCCCGAGTTAGCTCCAGTAAGTACAGGGTTAGGGGAGGTTTACCAGTATATTCTTCGGCCTAAGCCCGAGAGCGAGGGCAAGTATAGCTTGGAAGAGCTCCGCACGATGCAGGATTGGATTGTCGTACGTCAGCTCAATGGTACGCCGGGCGTAGCAGAGATCAATAGTTTTGGCGGTAAGGTTAAGCAGTATGAGGTAGCCGTAGACCCCAATAGACTTAGAGCTCTGGGCATTGGGGTAAGCGATATTTTTGAGGCTCTTGAGCAGAATAACGAGAATACAGGCGGGGCATACATAGACAAACAGCCCAATGCCTACTTCATACGAGGGATAGGTGTGGTAAGTTCCCTCGAGGATATTGGCAACATCAACATCAAGCACACGGAGCCGGGGCAACAACTACTCATACGTGATGTAGCTCGTGTGCAGATAGGCCACGCCACGAGGTATGGAGCGCTCACGCTAGATGGAGAGGGAGAAACGGTCGGTGGCATCGTCATGATGCTCAAAGGGGAGAATAGTGACAAACTCGTAGAGCGTGTCAAAGAGAAGCTAGTCAATATCCAACGCTCGCTCCCCGAGGACGTGGAGATTGTACCATTTCTAGACAGGACGGAACTTGTAGATCGAGCGATCTCGACAGTAGAGACCAATCTCATTGAGGGAGCCTTGATTGTCATCTTCGTCTTAGTCCTTTTCCTCGGCAATCTCCGTGCAGGCCTTATCGTAGCCTCTGCTATCCCTTTATCTATGCTTTTTGCCTTAGGAATGATGAACCTCTTTGGTATCAGTGCCAATCTTATGAGCCTAGGTGCGATAGACTTCGGGTTGATTGTGGACGGGTCTGTCATAGTTGTGGAGGCAACACTGCATCACATTGGGCTCCGAGCCATCAAAAGTCGCATGACACAGACAGAGATGGACGAGGAGGTGTATGAATCTACTAGGCGTATTCGTAGTAGTGCAACCTTCGGCGAGATTATTATTCTTATTGTCTATATCCCTATTCTCACGCTTGTTGGGGTAGAGGGAAAGATGTTTGCTCCTATGGCCATCACGGTTAGTTTTGCCATTATCGGTGCGCTTATTCTGTCGCTTACCTATATTCCTATGATGTGTGCGCTCTGCTTGAGCAAAGAGCCTCAGGTCAAGCGTACGGTATCAGATAGAATGATGGCTTGGCTACAGAGTCACTATACTCCTCTATTGGATAGAGCATTGAGGTTTAAGTATTGGGTTATTGGCGTTAGTCTTACACTATTTATTGCGAGTATCTTCGTCTTCCGTACGCTTGGGGGAGAGTTTATTCCTCAGCTTCAGGAAGGAGATTTTGCCTACCATTGTATCCTGCCACAGGGTACATCACTGAGTCAAAGCATAGCAACATCGATGCAGGCCTCACGTATTATGAAGAGCTTTGCCGAGGTACGTATGGTCGTTGGTAAGACGGGGTCTGCCGAGGTGCCTACCGATCCGATGCCACCCGAGGCGACAGACCTTATGGTCATTTTACACAACAAGAAGGATTGGCCAAACCCTAGTAAAACATACGATGAACTAGCCGATGAAATCAATGAAACTCTGACTGTAATCCCTGGTGTCTTTTTTGAGAAGAACCAGCCGATACAGATGCGTTTCAATGAGTTAATGACGGGTATCCGTCAAGATGTCGCAGTTAAGATCTTTGGCGAGAACTTGGATAGCTTAGCCTTATATGCAAATCGTGTAAGTAGTATCATTGGCGGTGTGCCGGGGGTTACGGCTCCTCAGGTGGAGCGTGTGCATGGGCTTCCCCAGATCAATGTTCAGTACGACCGTCTTCGCCTAGCGACCTATGGCATTACGATTGATATGGCCAATCAAGCTTTGAATACTGCTTTTGCAGGTCAGGCTGCAGGTCAGGTCTTTGAGAATGAGCGGCGGTTTGACCTTGTTGTACGCCTAGATAGTGCTTTTCGGACCGATATAGAGGATGTGCGTAATCTGCCTATTCCAAGTCACGACGGACTCCTCATACCACTTTCTCAAGTTGCCGAAATTAATTATCGCCCCGGGCCTGCTCAGATTAGTAGAGAGGAGGGTAAGAGGCGCATCGTTGTTGGCTTCAATGTATCTGGCCGAGATGTCCAGAGTGTGGTCAATGATATACACGATCGACTAGATGAGATGAAGCTGCCGACGGGGTATTACTTCACATACGGAGGACAATTTGAACATTTGCAGAAAGCAACGAGTCGTCTTCTTGTCGCTGTCCCCGTTTCACTTTTGCTGATTTTCTCTTTGCTGTATTTCACTTTCGGATCGGCTCGTTGGGCTCTACTTATTTTCACTGCCATACCGATGAGTGCCATTGGTGGGGTGCTAGCACTGTTGCTACGAGGAATGCCCTTTAGCATCAGTGCAGGTATAGGATTTATTGCTCTCTTTGGAGTCGCAGTTCTCAATGGGATTGTGCTGATCGGAACGTTCAACGAGCTGGAGAAGTCGGGCGTGAGTCTGCTTGAGCGAATTCGCCGCGGAGCCACAGAGCGACTTCGTCCCGTACTGATGACTGCCGCCGTGGCAAGTATTGGTTTCCTACCCATGGCGCTGAGCACCGGAGCTGGAGCTGAGGTTCAGAAGCCCTTGGCAACGGTCGTTATTGGAGGCCTGATTTCGGCAACTCTGCTGACCCTATTCGTGCTCCCTCTTCTGTATATGCTATTTAATCCAACTCCTCAAAAAATGAAGCACTCTAGGGTTGTTGGAGGGTTGATGATTGGAGGGTTACTCTTGGTTAGTACTTCAGCATATGCCCAAGAGGGGCATAAGCCGAAGATATCTTCCGTAGATGATGCGATAGCCTTGGCGATGCAGCATAACAGCCAGATACAGAGCGAGCGTATGCTTCTTAGAGCTAGTAGAGCGCTGCGCCCTACGGCATTTGCCCTGCCTCGTCTAGAGCTCTCGGCAGAGATTGAGGAGATGCCTAGCAAAGAGAAGGAGTTGTCAATTGAGGTTAGCCAAAGTATTCCTTTCCCGACGGTTTTTGCAGCCAAACGTAGCCTGCTCAAGACAGAGGAGGCCGAGCAAGAGGCCTTGATGAATGGTAAGATACGCCAGATCTTGACTCAAGTACGAGAGGCGTATATTCAGGCTATCTATTGCTGCGGTCGGCTCAAGCAAATGGAGCGGTTGGATAGTCTGTACACGAACTTTGTGCATCTCAGCCGATCGAATGTTAATAGCGGAGAGGGTAGCCCCGTGGAGCTAAATACGGCTCTCATCAAGCAGGGGAAGAGCCGGCAAGAGCTGGCAAGAGCACGCATCGACCTCAATCAAGCTCGGATTTACCTTGCTAGCTTATTGGGCCTAGAGGCTGAGCTTGACCTAAGTGAACATGATCATTTGGCTACACTTTCACTCCCTCGCCAAGGGTTGTCCAGTGATATCTCCGCACATCCAGAGCTCCGAGCTATCGCTCTTCAAGCTCAAGTTGCCAAGGATAGGGAGCGCCTAGAGCTACATGAAAGCCTGCCAGAGCTAATTTTGGGATATGCGAATAAGCCTCTAGAGGGGAGCCATGGCATTGGTCGAGGTAGCCTTAGCCATGGATTACGTAGTGAGGCTTGGAGTATTGGAGTTGCCATTCCTCTTGGTTGGGGAAGTAATAGGGCCCGCATTCGGTCTGAGAAGATGCGCCACTCCGCTCTATCCCTCTCTCATCGACAGCAGGAAAGAGAGATGCAAGCGAAGCTGCTGCGTACTTTAGCCGACTATGAGCAGAAGAACGCCCAGTGTGTCTACTATCAGCAGGAGGCACTGCCCATGGCCAAGGCGACATTGCAAGCAGCCCAATTGGCTTTTTCCACAGGAGAGATTAGCTACGTTGAGTATCTATATACGTTGGAAACAACGACCGAGCTAGAACTCTCTGCACTTGAGAGCGTCTACGAGCTCAATCAGTCTATCATACAGATTCATTACTTCATCAATCAAATTGACCAATCACGATGAAACCAATCATTATATATCTGAGTTTGATCTTTGGTATCCTATCTGCCTGTCAGCAGAGGCCTAACGTTCAACAAGAAAGAGAGAATCCAAATCAAGAGGAGGCGGAGTCGCACGACGATCCTATCGTGCACATTACTGCAGAGCAAATTAAGGCAGTCGGAATACAGCTTGGCCCTATTGAGCATAAGGAGCTGTCTTCTACGATACGTGCCAACGGATCGCTCAAAGTTCCCAAGACGCATAAGGGATATGTAACGACGCTCTACGGCGGTACAATTAGGCAGATCCACACACTACCGGGGCAGTACGTTCGTAGAGGCCAGCTGATTGCCACCCTTGCCAATCCTCAGTTTCTGCAGATACAAGAGGAATACCTCACTACTCTAAGTAGACTGACGTATGCACAGCAAGAGGTTGATAGACAGCAAATTCTGCAAGAAGGCGGTGCAGGGGCGACCAAAAATCTGCAGAATGCCAAGGCAGAGTTATCCAGCCTCAAGGCACGAACTGCTTCACTGGCTCAGCAAATGCGCTTGGCTGGCATTGATCCTAGTAGTATCTCGGCAGACAATCTCCGTGGCACGCTCTCTATTGTTAGCCCCATTGACGGAGTAATTGGTGAGATCATCGGCCAGATTGGTAGTTATATTGAGCCGTCCTCACCTATTGCCGAGGTCATCGATAATGCCTCTTTGCATCTAGATCTCAATGTCTACGAGCAAGATCTGCCCAAGATCAAGGTTGGGCAAACGATTCATTTTCGTCTGACCAACAGCCCGAACCGTGAGTATGACGCACGTGTCAATACTATTGGCTCTACCTTTGAGGCCAATAGTAGAACTATCGCCGTACACTGCGACTTGGTAGGAGATAAGACCGGGTTTATTGATGGTATGAATATCACAGGCGTTATTAGCCTTGGAGAAGAGCTACTGCCAGCTGTCCCCGATGCTGCAATTGTGCATGCCGATGGCAAAGACTATATTTTCGTACAACGGGATATGGGGCATAGCCATGAGGACGAATGGGAATTTACTCCAGTGGAGGTTATACGTGGGACATCTCAGTTAGGCTATACAGCTATTACTCCTCTTGAGAATCTGGAGGAGGGCGCTGTTATTGTGCTTCGTGGCGCTTTCTTCGTGAATGCCCGATTGAGAGAGGCTGATGCCGATCATGGTCATGCCCATTAAATGGTTGTAGAATGACGCGGCTCAAGTAGCCAATGGAATAGAATTAGGGGAGCTATGTCGCCGAGTTAATCTGCCGACATAGCTCCCCTAAGCGTTTGGGCTATTCTCTCCTTAGCGAAGATCTAGTTCCTCAATTAGACGAGGACATTTGCCCCATTTGTCAATCACGAATAGGACATAACGGATATCCACAGAGATTGTACGCTGCAGCTCGGGCTCGAACTCGATATCTCCACTCATAGCTTCCCAGTTGCCATCGAAGGCTAGTCCGATCACACGGCCATTCTTGTCGAAGACGGGGCTACCAGAGTTCCCCCCTGTGATATCGTTGTTGGAGAGGAAAGCTACATGCATTTTACCAGCATGATCCGCCCAACGGCCCCACTCTCCTTTCTTAACTAGATCAAGGAAGTCTGCCTTGAGATCAAATTCGGTTGATCCCGGTTGGTACTTCTCTAGGATTCCTCTTGGAGTCGTGTAGTAGTCATAAGTGATGGCATCGGCTGGTGTATATCCCTTGATGCTGCCATAGCTCATACGCATGGTGAAGTTAGCATCACTAGGCATTGGACGTTTAGGATCCATCTCCATACGACCAGCGAAGTACAACCGATTGCCCGAGTTAATATCATCACTGTATCTAGCTCGTTCGTCGCGGATTTTGCCGAAGAGCATTGTAGCTTGTGCCGAGAATAGCACGGCAGGGTCATTTTGTAGACGTTTCTTGAAATCTCCCTCCGAGAGGATCTTACTTACTTGCTCCTTGTGAGGTACGATGCTCCGGGTGAATAGATCGGCGGCAAATGCCTTCGTATCTCCGCCAAACTTCTGGTCGATGATGTCGAATACTATCTTGGCCTCATCAGTCTTAATGTTTTTTCTCAGTACATCAAGCATTGCAGGTAGCACTTCTTGGTCTAGTGCAGGTACATAATCCTTGTAGAATAGGTCGATCTGCTCCATGATACGTTTGCGAACCTTGGGGTCTTTCTCATCGGCATAGCGCTGTAGCATACGAGATATCTCTACAATCTCGGTTCCTCTAAGCAGAGTTTCGCTTACATATACAGAGCGACGATTGGCATCGCCCGATGCTTTATAGGCCTGCTCCATACGGCTCAAGACACCAGCATACTCCGGCTTGCTATTATTGTTGCGTACCCATGCATCAAAAGCCTTTTCTTCTGCCTGTTTACGCTCTACCACACCAAGGCGCTTGAGGCCCCTATTCATGCCGATGGAGTTCTTCCAGTAGTTTGAGCTAACGGCATACTTGCTAGCATACTTGATGCGTGTAGCCTGATCGGCATCCATTGCCTTGCGCCAGATAGCCTGCTTGATTCCACGCACTTCAATACGAGGATCATTTTCGTTGCTCATGCGGTTTTCAATGCCCCAAGATGGGATATACCTCTCAGTAGATCCGGGGAAGCCAATTGTCATTGCATAGTCCCCATGTCCGTAGCCCTGTGTAGAAACTGCCGCAAAGTACTTGGGTGTATAGGGCACGTTGTCCTTGTTGTATAGGGCGGGATTGTTGTTTTTGTCGGCATAGACACGGAAAACAGAGAAGTCGCCCGTATGACGAGGCCACATCCAGTTGTCTGTATCGCCACCGAATTTACCGATAGAGCTTGGAGGAGCGAATACCATACGTACATCACTGAAGACATCGTACGTAAGCATATAGTACTTGTTGCCTGCGTAGTATGGGCGTATGATGACTTCCTTGTGCTTGTTCTTTAGGCGCTTATTTTCTTTGGTGATAAGCTCATTGCTTAGCTTCTGGAGTTGAGTTAGACGATCGGTTTCGTTCTTTGGGTTGCGTAGCTTGGCCAGTAGGGTAGATGTTATATCTTTGATGTCACTTAGGTAGCGGATCTGCAGTCCCTCAATAGGTAGCTCTTGTTCTAGGGTATGGGAGATGAAGCCATCTCGTAGATAGTCGTGGTCCACTGTGGATTGGCTCTGGATAGCGTCATATCCGCAGTGGTGATTGGTCATAATCAGCCCTTGTTTAGATACTGTTACCCCAGTACAACCTCGACCGAAGATAACGACTGAGTTGGCGACACTAGGCTTGCTCAAGCTGTAGAGAGAGTCTGGTGTTAGCTGGAATCCAAGCTCTTTGATTTGTCGCAGATTTTCCTGCGAAAGCTCATTGAGGAGCCACATACCTTTGTCTGCCTTGGCGGTAGTCCCTAGGGATATGGCAGCTACACCAAGCATTAAGGCCTTTTTAAGAGAAAAACTCATAGTGAAAAAGCTTCTATTAATAAATTAAGAACTAAGCACAAAGATAAGAAACTAACCGTAATACTCTTGGGACTCAACAAAAGAGTATCCAAAGCTCTATGAGTAAAAAAGGGGCTGTGGACAAATTAGTTTTTGCCACAGCCCCTTCTCTTTGTTTTGATTCTTGATTTGTTGAAAGATCAAGGGTAAAACCTTATCGAAGCACCCTATAGTGGGTGCAAAAGCACCTATTATTGAGTGCATTCGCACCCACTATAAGGTGCAACACGATGCTTCCCCCCTTCAAAAAATGGCATTAGCCGAAACACAATCTGTATCATTTATCGAGATGCCAATTCTATAATATCGATAAGGGGCTGTGCAAAATTTGTTTTGCTTCAGCCCCTTTTAGTTTTAATACTTGACTTCTAGGCGATATGTTTTGCCCTTTTGGGTCGGGTAGCTCATCACATGGGCTTGCTTGGTGCGTTTGCCACGAATAACCTTACCGCTATGATCTACGAGGTTGTAGTGACCGAGAGCCTTGCCCATAATTTGTAGCGGTAGTCCAGAGCCTGAATGAATAGTAGCTTGTGTGATGCGTCCATTATTCCACTTGAAGCCTAGGGTGAAGTCGCCGGCAGCTTTAAGCCCAGAGATAGCACCACTAGACCAAGCCTTAGGCAGGGCTGGTAGCAGCTCGATGAAACCAAGGTGGCTCTGTAGGAGCATTTCGGCGATCCCAGCCGTAGCACCGAAGTTACCATCGATCTGGAAGGGTGGATGTGCGTCTAGTAGATTCTCGTACACACCTCCGTGCCTTACGTCCATGCTATTGCCTATCATCGATGTGTAGTTGAGGGCTTGTTTGAGTAGATGCCGGGCATGGTCACCATCGCCGAGCCTAGCCCAGAGCGCAATCTTCCAAGCACGGCTCCAGCCAGTACCGTCATCTCCACGGGACTCGAGTGAGATCTTAGCCGCCTTGGCAAGATTGGGAGTTGTATGCCAAGAAATCTGTTTGCCGGGATATAGGGCTATAAGGTGAGAGAGGTGACGATGATCGTCGCCCTTGATATCTTCTTTGATCTTCCACTCTCTGATTTGTCCCCAAGAGCCAATGACCATGCCTCGGTCTAGGTGCTTGAGCTTATCCTTGAGTTCGGCAACGAATGGCTTCGGAAGCTTAACCAGATCGGTGGCTTGTAGTGTTGCATCGAAGAGCTCCCAGATCAGTTGCTGAGCATAGGCAATGCCGTCTTCCCACGGACCATGCTCGGGCGACCACTCGGCGGGCGCTATCCATCGGCCATGCTCGTCTTTTTTTAGACGATCGAACCAGTATTCACAGGCAGAGCGCATGGCGGGTAGAGCAGTCTGCTCTAGGTAATGCTTGTCTTGAGTGAATAGATAATGCTGCCATAGGTGCATGGCATACCACGCATTGGTTGGGCGGTTGATGTTCCAGTCTGTATGGCTGAAGATGTTGCTCTGTGTGTGTAGACTCCAGCCACGTAGACCTTCGTTTTTGGCAGTTTGCCTCATGCCGCCATTTTCTTTGGCGGCCTCTACCGCTATATAGTGGAGGAATGGCTTATGGCACTCGGAGAGATTAGTTGTCTCGGCTGGCCAGTAGTTCATTTGGATATTGATGTTGGTGTGGATATCTGACTCCCAAGGAGGGGTGTTGCTATCATTCCATAACCCCTGCAGGTTGTTGGGTAGATCCATACCTCGGCTAGAGGCAATCATCAGATAGCGTCCATACTGGAAGTACAGCTCGTCTAGATAGGTCAGGCTCCTTTGGCGGCGAACGATCTCGTCGGTAGGTAGGGTTGGTACGATGCCCTTGGCTTCGGGCTCTAGATTGATTTTCACTCTATTATAGAGCTTTTGATAGTCGGCTATGTGGTCAGCCTTGATGCGTTCATAGCCCTTGGTGGTAGCTCTAGCGAGTGTCTGCTTGACGTGTTTGCGCACATCATCTAGCGAACCGGATGTGTAGGAGGCGCTATGGATATCGTAGTTCGTCTTGAGAGCAAGATACAGAGTTACGGTATTTGCGTCCTTGATCTTGATCCCGTTTTGTTCCTTGGTCAGCTCTATGCTCCCCCCCTCATTGATGGCTTGGAGCCCTGCCACGTAGCTCACTAGATCTAGTTCACCCTCGAAGATAGAGGTCGCACCCTGTGCTTGTAGTTGGCTCGTAGTTGCCTTGATCTTGTCGGAGGCTGGACGAGCATCTCTAAGGTTTATTTCAAGGCTTAGCTTCCCTTTTTGGTTGGGTGTCGTCAAGCGTACGGCGATGATGCCGTCAGGGTGGGAGGCCAGATACTCTCGCTCGTACTGCGTACCAGAGCTGGTGTAGACCACTCGCCCAATGGCGTCGTCTAGGCTTAGGCTACGCTTGTATCCATTGTAGTCGGGGTGATGCTCGAGGTCTAGGTAGAGGTCACCAAAGTTTTGGTAAGCCCCTCGGATCTGTGGGCTACCTATCCAGAGCGTTTTTTCGTTGAACTGGATACGCTCGTGGCGGTATCCTCCCATAAACATTGCGCCAAGCTCCCCATTGCCGATCGGTAGCCCCTGGGTCATCCAAGTGATCCCCGGACGATCGTAATGCAGGAGCATGGGGCGCTGAGCCGTCTGTGCACTCAAGCTCCCTAGGGTTAGGTTAGATGCTAGTAGACAGACTGCTAGAGTTTTGATGCTGTACTTTTTCATATAACTTGTGTTGTCCTAAAAATTGTGATAGCGTATTGGGCAATCTATGAGCATACCTCTAGTGGTAAGGCTAGTCGCCGATAAATGTTTCGTTGAGCACCTCTCGGTAGCTATTGAAGATTTTACTCTTGGAGATGAAACCAATGTAGCGCCCGTCGTCGTCTACGACGGGGAGTTTCCACTCATTGCTTTCGTCGAAGATCTGCATGATGCGCATCATTGGCATAGACATACGTAGCTTGATGCGTGGCGATACCATGATTTTCTTCACACTATGCCGCTCATACAGCTCGGGGCGGAACATGATGTTACGGATATTATCTAGCTCCACAACTCCGATTAGTATACCCTCATCATCTACTACGGGGAAAGAATTGCGGTGGCTAATAGAGATGACACGAACGAGATCCCCTAGATTCATCTCTGGTTTAACGGTTTCGAAGTCTGTTTCTAGCACATGCTCCACACTCATTAGTGTGAGTACAGCCACGTCCTTGTGGTGTGTCAGGAGCTTGCCTTGCTCGGCCAAGCGCAGTGAATAGATGCTATGTGGCATAAAGATACGGATCGTGCCAAAAGCTGTGATCGCTACAAGCATCAGAGGTAAGAAGAGGTCGTAACCCCCAGATAGCTCTGCGATCAAGAATACGCCAGTCAGTGGTGCATGCATCACTGCAGCCATGAGGCCTGCCATGCCGAAGAGTACATAGTTTTTGCTCGGCAGATACATCTTCGTAAAAGGGAGGTAGTTGATCAAGAAGCTAAAGAGAAAGCCCGTAATCGCACCGACGAATAGTGTAGGAGCGAATAGCCCGCCGCATCCGCCACCCGAGTTGGTTGATACGGAGGCAAATACCTTGAGTAGTACTGTCAGCAGGAGGAAGCCGAAGACAACCCAAAAGGAACCAGAGAAAGCCTCAAGCAGACTCCCCTCGAGCAAGCTCCCATACTGCCCGCTTAGTAGGAGGTTAATTGTATTATACCCCTCGCCATAGAGCGGCGGAAAGAGGAAGATGAGCAGGCTGAGGATTACGGCAGACGTCAGGTAACGCATCTTATAAGTGGAGATAGAGCGAATGCGCCCCTCTAGGCTAAACATAGTCTGAGAGAAGAAAAGAGCCATTAGACCGCAGAGCACACCGAGCAGAAGCATCATGGGGATATGCTCCATCTTGTATGGCTCGGTAAACGTAAAGCGGAATAGGCTCTCCCCCCCCGAGAACATATAGCTCACTGCCGCTGCCGAAACAGAGCTAATCAATAGCGGTAGTACCGACATCATCGTCAGGTCGAGAAGCAACACCTCGATGACGAATACCAACCCAGTGATTGGTGCCTTGAAAATACCTCCTAGCGCTCCAGCAACGCCACAGCCGATCAAGAGCATCAGATTGCGCTGCTCTAATCGGAAGGCTCGCCCGAAGTTTGACCCAATGGCCGCTCCCGTCAAGACGATTGGTGACTCGGCTCCCACCGATCCGCCGAAGCCGATTGTAATGGCAGAGGCGAAGAGAGAAGACCAAGTATTGTGAGGTTTGATGCGGCTTTTACGCTGCGATATGGAGCTGAGCACCTTGGTAACGCCGTGCCCGATGTCGTCACGAAGTAGATAACGCACGAATAGGCCGCTAAGCAGAATACCAATAGCAGGTAGGATCAAGTACATGTAGCTCCTGCCTTGTATCCCCTCGGTGAGGATATGCTCAAGGAGATGTATCACCTCCTTGAGTAGGGTTGATAGTAGCGCCATGGTAATACCAATACCAAGGCTAAGCATAAGAATAAAGTATCGCTCGCTGATATTGTGCTCTCGCCAGATGATTAGTTTGTCAAGGCTCTGCCGTAGGGCAGCTCGGTAAGTATTCATTTTCCTAAACCTTTGGCTATAGTTTGTATCGTGTAGAATAGTACAATGATATCTAGTCGCAGGGACATATTCTCGTAGTAGAGCCAGTCGTAGGCCATTCGCTCACGCATCTCCTCTAGGGTACTTGCATAGCCATAGCGCACCATGGCCCAGCTGGTGATACCCGGGCGCACATTGTGTAGCAAGAAGAGCTGTGGCGCATCGTCTACCAACTGGCGGATATAGTAGCTTCTCTCTGGTCGTGGCCCTACTAGTGACATATCTCCGATGAGTACGTTCCACAGCTGTGGCAGCTCGTCTAGGCGGTAGCGACGCATCACACGCCCCCAAGGCGTCACTCTAGGGTCTTGGTCGGAGCTAAGCTGTGGCCCAGTTTGCTCTGCATCTAGGTACATCGAGCGAAACTTGTAGATGATGAATGGCCGTCCTCTGAGCCCAATGCGCTCTTGGGTGTAGAGGATACCTCCCTCCGACTCTCTGCTGATGCGCCAAGCTATGTAGAGGAATAGTGGCGAGAGCAAGATGAGGCCAAGGGCGGACGAGAGTCTGTCTACGAGCCACTTGATATTGGCTGCAGACTCGCTCAGGTTGCTGGCCGTGACGTCCACTAGAGGCTCCCCAAGCATCGTATTAACTTTGAGTTTGAGCCCCACATACGGGATAGAGCGGGGCGATAGCTTGATCGGGATCCCTAGGATATATAGCTTGTAGAGCAGTTGGCTGACAAGCAAGAATGAGCAATCTGTCGTGGCGATGACTACCTCATCGGCGTACTTGCTCTGGGCCTCACGTACTAGGCGCTGTGCGTAGTTTTTTAGGTAGCTGGCCGTATAGTTGGTCTCTAGCTCCCTATCGGAGCACAGCGGTAGTCGAGCCACAATACGCATGCGCCCCTCATGCTCTAGCCATTGGGCTACCTCGTCGCCGATATTCCCCTCGCTTATCAGTACGATACGCCGCTTGTGCTCCTCGCTGAGGAACTGTCTGAGGAGCATACGTGTGACGCAAACCCTACCTACATATAATATAAGGAACCAAGATAGGTGTAGTAGCCCATAGAGCCTGAGGTAGTGAGTTGTCGAGGGTGTCACGTCATCGCTGATGACGAAGAGGAAGACAATCACAGCGATAATCGTCGAGGAGGATAGGCTCGTGGTAATGTCGCTCAGACGACTCTTGGCGTAGGGATTGTTGTAGTAACCCGAGAGCCAGTAGACACCCATAGCCAGAGTGACTACACCCAGTAGAGAGAGTAGGGTATTTGGGTGAGCCATGTAGCGTAGGAGCGACCCGAATGTGGCATAGTGCTCCTCGAGCTGATAGCGCAACACGTTGAATGTAGTGAATGCCACCACACTTGCTATGCTGTCTATGCCTATATAGGCTAGCCTATGCCGCCAAAGTCTGGTCATGGGCGAATGATTTTAACCTCGCCTTTGCTGCCCAATTTGATAATCTGAGATGGGGGAGCCGTCTTGGTGTCGCCTTGTCTATACCCAACGACATAGTCTACTGCATCAATGATCTCTTGGCTAATGGCAGAGAATATCAGTGGCGTCGGCTCGCCACTGATATTGGCAGAGGTAGACACGATAGGGGTACGCATCTGTCGTGCTAGAGCGGCAGAGAAGGCTTCTTTGCAGAGGCGTACTCCCAGACTACCGTCCTCGGCCAGCAGGTTGGGTGCTACGCCTCTGGCCCCGTCGTAGATGATTGTCATGGGGCGTATGGCTAGCTCGATCATATCGTAGGCGACCTCTGGTACCTCGGGTATGATGCTCTCCAGTGCAGCAAGGCTATCTACTAGTACCAGCATACTCTTGGCATCGGCTCGGCGCTTGATCTCGTAGATGCGTGCTACCGCTTCGGCGTTGGTGGCGTCGCAGCCTATCCCCCAGACGGTGTCGGTAGGGTAGAGAATGACGCCCCCACGGCGCATAACATCTACCGCAGCATCTATATCGTCCTGATAGGCAGGGCGTTCTTTGGTTTTGCTCATTCGGCTTATATTGTTGTGTGAGATGCCTTCTAGCACTAGCCTCGCTAGCCGGCATCACAGTGAATTATTCAGATCATTATTTGCTAGACAAATATATATATTCCTAGCCATACTCTAGTTAAATAATCCATTAGATTGATGGGCTGAAGGTTTTTAGCGATATTTGCAGACAATTCGATAGATTTTGGTTTATAATAGAAGTTGTGATGCAGATTAGAAATATCATACAGATTGGCCTATGTGTTTTGGCCTCTATGCTGGTTGGCTGTACTGGCTCCAAGCAGGGTCAGGCTGGCTCGCAAGCAGACCAGATGCAGACGATTGCACCCACCTCTGCGTTCGATGCCGATAGTGCCTATCGCTTCGTCAGTGATCAGGTCGCCTTTGGCCCCCGTGTCCCCGGTAGCGCAGCACACAGAGCTTGTGGCGACTGGATTGTCGCCAAACTGCGTGGTTGGGGTTATCATATCATTGAGCAAGCCTTTACTGGCAAGGACTACTTTGGCAAATCTATTCAGGGGCGCAATATCATCGCTACTCTAGCCCCAGAGGCTACTCCACGAGTACTGTTGATGGCACACTGGGATACACGTGCTGTGGCAGACCATGACCCCCAGCATAGTCGCCGCTCGGAGCCTATCCTCGGTGCCGATGACGGAGGTAGTGGTGTGGGAGTGCTACTCGAGCTGGCTCGTCAGCATGCTCAAGAGCACGTTGGCGTAGAGCTAGACTTTGTCTTTTTTGACCTTGAGGACGGTGGGAATAATGGGGATAACGATAGTTGGTGCCTAGGTTCGCAGCACTGGTCCAAGCACCCGCACCAGACCGATTACCAAGCTGAGTTTGGTATTCTACTCGATATGGTGGGTGCCAAGAAGGCTAAGTTCTATTGGGAAGGGCACTCTAGAGCCTATGCTGCGCCTATTCTCTACAAGGTCTGGGAGGAAGCTCGAGCACTAGGCTTCGGCGATTACTTCATCAGTGCTGGTGGAGGAGCTATGATCGATGACCATGTTCCCGTCATTCAGAACCGAGGGATCCCTGCGATTGATATTATCAATCACAATCCCCATACCGATCAGGGCTTCGGCGAGCATTGGCACACCCATGGAGATAATATGAATATCATTGATCGCAAGACCCTTGGAGCCGTAGGGCAGACATTGCATACGATGCTCCGCAATAAATATCGCAAATAGACTATAAACGAGATTATATACTTGGTATGCAAACGATAAACGAAATTCAAGACGAAATCATAGAGGAGTTTTCTGGCCTTGAGGATTGGCTCGATAGATATGAGCTGATCATCGAGATGGGCAATAGCCTAGAGCCTATTGACGAGGAGAAGAAAACTCCACAGAACATTATAGAGGGCTGCCAGAGCAGAGTTTGGATCACCGCAGAGATGCGTGATGGACGTGTACACTATGAGGCCGAGAGCGATGCGATCATCGTTAAGGGCATCGTGAGCCTATTGCTTCGTGTCCTCAACGATCAGACCCCTCAGGCTATTTTGGATAGTGATCTGTACTTCATCAAGGAGATAGGGCTTCAAGACCACCTATCCCCTACACGCTCCAATGGCTTGGTGTCTATGCTACGCCAGATGAGGCTCTTCGCCGCTGCCTTTGCTGCTCAGTAGGGGAGCAGTACATATTTTTCTAGGGAGGCGGTAGGACGTCAGAAGGCATATTGCATATTCTGCGTCCTACCGCCCATTTTGTATTTTTTTACAGATCTGTTGCATCTTCGTACCCTTTTATCTGCTCTTAAGGATAGAGCGCCTAGACCTCGTATTTGCCCCCTAGTAGGCCATACAGCGAGTTTTGCCCCGTTTGGGCACTCTAGCCCCAGCCGAATGGAGTTAGTACTCCAAAAGCGTTTTTTTGTAAGTATCTAATAAATAAGTGTTTGGTTTGGGTTTTTCCTGAAATTTGGTGCACTTGTATGGCTCCCTAAGGACTTTTTTCCCATCAATCCGCCCCAATTAGTGGGGATACCTTGAACGATTGACCCACCAATCCGAAAAAGTCTTCCCATCAAAATAGTTGTTTGAGCAGTTTGGTCTGGCAGAGTTAGTCTGTGTATTACTCAATTTATAGGCTGTTTGTTTACAGATCTTAACGAAAAAATAGCACGTTTGCGTGTCGCATCAGCGCGTCTTGTACTTGAGCACCCGCTTGTGTGTTTGGTAGGCGAGCTTCGCTGCTCAGTAAGGTGGATTGCAGGTTCGCTGTGCTCATCTGCGACGAGTCCGATATTTGATAGCCAAAGAGGAAATAAAACTATCTTTGTATGCATTATATAATATCAAGTATAGATTAAGATAAGAATATGAACTATTGGTTTGAGTGCAAGGTGTCTTACGAACGCCAAGCAGATGGTATGGGTATGAAGAAGGTTTCTGAGCTCTATCTCGTTGATGCTATGAGTTTCACCGAGGCTGAGGAGCGTGTCATCAAAGAAATTCAGCCTCTAGTATCTATTGGCGAGTTGGAGGTGTCCAATATCAAGCGCGTCAAACTGGCCGAGCTATTCCTCAACGAGAGGGAAGAAGCCGATCATTACTATAAGGCGAGGGTTAATTTCATCACGATCGACGAGAAGAGCGGTATGGAGAAAAAGGCCGGCGTCAATATGCTTATCAAGAGCGAGAGCCTCTCTGAGGCAGTCACAGAGCTCGTCAGCCAAATGGAGAAGCAGCTCGGTGCCTATGAGATTGCCTCGATTACAGATACACAGATCTTAGATGTCTTCCGTTATGGAGCTCAATAGTAGCGATACGATACCCAGTAGACTGGAGGCTGTCAAGGCGACCTTGAGAGAGGGCGTGCACCTTGTGGCAGTCTCCAAGTTTCACCCTGCCGAGGTCATTATCGAGGCCTACGAGGCAGGCCAACGTACTTTTGGTGAGAGTCGTGTACAGGAGCTTGTGGCTAAGCACGACATTCTCTCGGCGATCTATCTCGATCTACAGTGGCACTTCATTGGCCCTCTGCAAACTAATAAGGTCAAGTATATAGCTCCCTTTGTAGATACGATCGAGAGTGTAGACTCGCTCAAGCTCCTCAGAGAGATCAATAAGCAGGCTATCAAAAACCAACGTACCATATCGGTGCTTCTCGAGGTGCATGTGGCTAGAGAGGATAGCAAGAGTGGTTTTGATACCGATGAGCTCAGAGAGGTGCTGGAGTTGATTCACAACAATCCGCAAGACTTCGAGGGAGTTAGGCTCTCTGGCTTAATGGCTATGGCGTCTAATACCGACGATGAGTCGCTTATCCGCCGAGAGTTTGCCACGATGCAGGAGCTGTTTCATCGCATCAAGACCTCGGGTTTGCTACACGAGCCAGACGACTTCGAGGAGCTGTCTATTGGTATGAGTGGGGACTACAAGATCGCTATGGAGTATGGTGCTACACTTGTACGCATTGGCTCTGCTATTTTTGGAGATCGTGTAGGTTGAGCTTAAGCATCTAGCGCTAGTTAATACGATGAAGTGTGGTAGAGGTAGACAGCCCTCTGCCACACTTTCGTTTTGTATGTGTCTTATCCTGCGATATATTCGTAATTTTGTAACCGTTAAGTTGAAGTTAATTTAAGATTAAGATTAAGATTAAGATGAATGAAGTGATAGAGTGGTTCAGAGCGATGCTTCTAGAACCATCTAGTACACAGACTATTATTATCCTTTCTTTAGTTTCGGGTATAGGCTTGCTCTTGGGTAAGCTACGCCTAGGGCGTATATCTCTAGGGGTGACGTTTGTGTTCTTTGTCGGTATCCTTGCTGCACATTTTGGCGTCGTCACTCAGGCCGAGCTAACGAGCTTTGCACAGAGCTTCGGCCTCGTTCTTTTCGTCTACGCCTTGGGCGTTGAGGTCGGCCCCTCTTTCTTCCCCTCATTGCGTAGCCGAGGCATCGTGTACAATCTGCATGGCTTGGGTATGATTATCATCACCTATATCCTTATCCTCGGGCTGCACTACTGGACAGATATCTCTATGCCCAATATGTTGGGTATCATGTCGGGGGCTGTGACCAACACGCCCGTACTGGCAGCTGTACAGAGCACTCTACAGTCTACCTGTCCAGAGGCGACCGATATGGTCGCAGAGGCAGCCATGGCTACTGCCGTAACCTATCCGCTAGGTATAGTCGGGGTCATCCTCGCTCTCGCTCTGCTCAATGGCCTAGGCGCCCGCAAGAGTACCAAGAGCAAGGAGGAGTTTAGGACTGCATACGTTGCCGAGTTTGAGGTGATCAATGCGGCACTCTTTGGGCATACGGTTCGCGAACTTGTTGCTATGACAGACAAACACTTCATCATATCACGTGTTTGGCGCAATGAGGAGCTGATACTCCCCACCTCTCAGACGCAGCTACAGGAGCGTGATCATCTGTTGATCCTCTGCCACGAGGAGGACCTCAAGCATCTAGAGGCGCTCTTCGGGCGTAGAGATGACAAACAAGACTGGAACCGCCCCGACATCAACTGGGACGCAATCGATGCCAAGCTCAATTCCAAGCGTATCATTGTGACAAACCCCAAACTCAATGGGGTGAAGCTACAAGCCCTCAAGCTACGCAACAAGTACAGCATCAATATCACACGTATAGACCGTGCGGGTATCGAGCTCTTGCCCTCGCCAGATCTCTACTTACAGACGGGTGACCGACTAACGATCGTGGGCGAGTCGGTGGCGCTCTCTCAGGTATCTAAGCTACTTGGGAATTCCATTGAGATGCTGGATAAGCCCAATCTAATTAGCTTCTTCTTTGGGCTCTTCGTTGGCTGTCTTATCGGCTCTATTCCTCTGTATATCCCCGGTATGAGTATTCCTGTACGCTTGGGTTTGGCTGGTGGTCCTATCATCGTGGGCATACTGATGGGAGCTTTTGGCCCTCGTCTGCATCTAGCTACCTACATGACCAATAGCGCTACACAGCTTATCAAGCAGTTGGGTATCATCATTTACCTAGCAGGGCTCGGATTGTCTAGTGGGGCAGGCTTTGTCGATACTTTGCTCCATGGGGCAGGTTTGCAGTGGCTGATTGTGGGCTTCGCTATTACGGTTGTTCCAACCCTTATCTCGGGTTTCTTGTCGATGAAGATTTTCAGACAGAGCTTCTCCGAGGCTTCGGGAATGATATGCGGTACGATGGCCAATCCTTTTGCTCTTGACTATGCAGTAGAGCAGACGAAGTCACGCACCTGTTCGGTAGCGTATGCTACGGTCTACCCCGTAGCCATGTTCATTCGCATCATTTCGGCGCAGATTTTACTACTCTTCTTCCTCTAGGAACAGGGGAAAGTCGCTACAAAAAGTTGGGGGGGATTAGCATATTGGCTAGTCCCCCCTAATAAGTATCCTCCATGCAAAGCCTAATGATCAGCCTAATGTACTTATAGATGGAGTGATTTCACATTACCTCTTCATGTGCAGAGATAGCGAAAGAAAAGGGGCTGCGCCAAAACGAAGTTTGACACAGCCCCCTATCATATTGGGTTAATGAGCGTACACAATCACTTGACTAGGGTAATGTCTACTCGACGAGCTAGCTGATAGTTGCGCACTTGGCGGTCAATACCACCCGCAAATGTTTCGATCTGATTGGTGACGCCAGCCTCCTTGATAAAGGTTACAGCGGCTTGCATACGCTGGGCAGCTAACTGTTCATTACGTTTAGCATTGCCATCTGATGAGGCAAACCCAAGTACACGTACCTTAGCTTGTGGATGCTGACGAAGGAAGTCTACGACTTCGAGCAAGGTTTTATGGGACGAAGCATCTAGCTTAGAGCTAGCGACTGCAAAGTAAATCGACCGCTTGAAGTCCGACACATCTATCACCGATACCGTGTCCACCTTGTGCTCTACGATACGTACAGTATCGGTCAAGGATACGACCTGTGGAGCTTGCAAATCCATCTGCATCATCTCACCTCTAACAGTATCTATACGATGCACGTGTACAGTATCAATGCGGTAGACTGTGTCTACACGATGGTTCTGCTTCTGCGCCAGTAGACGGCTTAGCTGTTCCTCTAAGCGCACCAGACGATCGTTGTCTGCCTGTGTCGAAGCACTCATTAACTCAATCTTTGCATCTAGAGGTTCGGCAGAGGTTTTGTTCTTACGGCGTATGATGGTCCGGTTATTTGCGGTAGAAGCCTCCACTCTTTGGTTGAGCAGGAGCATAAGCATCGTTTCGATCCGATCGAGGCGAGCATCATAGCTCTCTGTACTCGGCATACGAGTAGGCTGCTGTGGCGCGGCATAGTAGTGACTGTCGCCCCCACCTTGTACTACGGGTGTTTGGGTTCTTGATGCAAGTAGGTGCAGGAGTAGCTGCTGTCTGAGGAGAGTCGTCCTAAGATCTGCACTAGAGCTAGGGCGTTCTTTCTGGAGAGCCTTGGATAGCTCATTTAGGGCACGCTCTAGATTATCTCGATCAATTTCTATTAGTTCCTCATCCGCCGTTGCTTTCGCTGTCGGATTGGCTGTACCTCTATCGGCACTCTGTGAGAATGCACTCACAGAGATGCCGAGGCTGAGGAATAGGGCAAAAAGCTTGTTCATACCTATATTCATTAGTTGATACAGATTTAGAACATCAAGCTATAGCCAACGGAGAACTGATGATTCTTGAAGTGAGGACGAAGGCTATAGTCTGCGAAGAATCTTCCTCCGAAGACGCTCTTGATAGTTGTTCCGAGTATCACATTAGTACCGAAGCGACCATTGCTGTTGATATCTGAGTAGCCGAAACCTACACCTGCATAGGGAGCAATCTTGGAGTTTGCACCTAGATCGAAGCGATAGGTTAGGTTAGCAGCCGCAGACCAAGCAGTCTTGTCGCCAAAGCCATAAGAGAACTCAGGAGAGAAGAAGAAAGCGGACTTGCCGAGCTGCCAGTTGGGGCGTACTGCTACATTCCATGTTGTAGCGTCACCGATACCCAGACCTGTCATGATGTCTACACTGGAGTACTTGAGGTAGCTGTCGGTAACGACCTCGTAGGACTTGCTTTTTAGCTGCTGCTTATCGTTGTCGATCGTGTGCACACGTACCTCTCTTCTGCCACTTACACCCTCTTGGTCTGTTTCGATGATCTGGATAGGCTGCTGCTGTAGACGGTTCGTTGCATCAATCATCTGCTGGCGCAGCATGGTCTCTTGCGTGCGATTGAGTTTATTCTCTAGACCATCTACCTTGCGCACCAGCTCCTCCGTCTTGTCAAGTACTTTGGATAGCTCTGCACTTGGTACACTCTGTGGCTGTACTACTGGCTGTACCTGCTGCTGTGCGGGTAGGCGATAGACGTTGTTGCCTAGTACACTGAAGAGTAGGATCTTGTCTAGGTCGCTCATGCCGCTTAGCTCAGACGACTTCTCTTGCTTGGGTTGGCTCTTCTCTACTACACGTGAGATTAGCTCCTCTAGCTGAGAACGAGTCATCACTACGGTTTTGCTCTGTGGCGTAGCTACAACTTCGGCTTCAACTTCACGTACGGCGATGTCTTCTTCCTTCTTGATCTTCGTAACGACCTCGTTCTTTTCCTCTACAACTTGCTTCCTCTCCTCAACGAGCTGAGCCATTCTCTCCTGATCTAGCTCCTCAGCAGCACGAGCAAGTTCCTCGTTAAGCTCGGCAATCTGAGCATCGTACTTGGCACGCATCTCGTTGAGCTTCTCCATGTTGGCTTGGCGCTCGCTGAGGCGCTCTCTATCGGCGTAGCTGCGGTAGAGAGCTTCGCCGCCACGGCTGCGGCTACCGAAGTTAAATCTCAGTCCAGTCTGGTACATCATGCTCACACGCACTTGCGAGGGCTCAGTTACGGCCTTGACATCTGGATTCTCTTGCTCGTTGAGCATTGCACTCGCGTTACCATACAGGGCGATATGGCGGCTCAGAGGGATCTCAATACCAGCACCACCCATAGCGAACCAGCCACTCTTGGCGTTGTGTGCTCCGTCGATATCAACGTAGTTTTTGCTATTGACATCTAGGTAACCACCACCGAGAGTCAGGTAGGGAGTTACACCACGAGGTTGATTAAGACGAGCGATGAGGTTACCACCATACATCTTGACGTCGTCTGTGAAGTTGAGGCTTAGCTTGAGTGGATCCTTGGTAGCTGCATAGTAGAAACCACGGATACCTAGTAGAGAAGTGAAGTCTATCCCAGCTGCTCCCCCTACGAACCATTGATCTTGCATAACAGACTTGTTGTGCAAATCAACATAGGCGATACCGGGCTCCAGAACAAACTTTATACCTTTGAAACCATCACTATAGAGTGCACGATAGGCTCGTGTGATGCGGTCGCCGCTCTGCTTGCGTCCACCTAGATAGAAGTCTAGCGATGCCTGAGCGCCCCAGTTCTGGAGTGTGTTGTCTGGATTTGCTCCTGCTGCTAGGTAGCGGTTGTTTTTGTTTAGATTGAATAGGGTGTTCTTACCTTCTAGTGATAGTACTGTGCGCTTGGTAAAGTTGATCTTGACACCAGCCCCAAGAGCTCCGTAGAGCTGTTCTTCTCGGTAAGATTTGTCTTGCTCTGTGTCGTACTTGATGTTCATCACACCAGCACCAGCCGTCACATAGGGAGTGAAGATTGTACCAGCCCAGAGGTTGAGCTTGAGCTCCCCGCCCATACGCTCAATCTGTGCCTTGGAACCCTCTAGCTTTTCACCTAGATTGTTTAGAGCATTCCAGTTGGCGCCCTGAAGTTTGCCTTTAAGGTCGAAGCTGCGTTCATAGTTCGCTCTTAGCTCAAGAATGGGGCCGAAACCGAAGCCTGCACGTACGCCCCAGAAAGGAGATTCTCCTAGGTTTAGATTCTTGTCCCACCACGTGTAACCAGCCATCGGAGACACCGTAAGGGTAACGTCATTAATCTGAGCTATTGCCTGACTGCTCATTCCCAATAGCATCGTAGCACATAGCACGGTAGTTTTCTTTTTCATCTTTATTCCACTATTTGAATGTTAATGGGGCTCCTCTTAGCGGTGCAAATCTGTTCTCTGAGCTGGAAGCAATAAATACTTCGTCTGGTTGCATAGCTTTAGAAGCCTCTTTCGATTATTTAACACATAAATTCGGCTAATTGTTTCGTATCGGCCAGTTTTTGCGCATTGTAGATAGACCAAAGGCTCTGCATCGGTGAGAGTGATGCAGAGCCTTTGCATGGTATGGATATTGCCTAGTGACTCTCTAGGCAAAGAAGAGAGTAATTTTAGTACTTACTCCATGGCTTTATCTGGACGTCATCTAGCGATAGGTTGCAGAAAGCCGTGATGAAGGCGGACGCTAGGCGTGCATTCGTCAGGAGAGGAATATTCAGGTCGATCGAGGCACGGCGAAGTCTATACCCATTGGTCAGCTCACGTGCGGTCAGATTCTTGTTGATGTTTACCACCATATCAATCTGCCGATCGTGGAGCAAGTCTAGAGCCTGTGGGTGTTTGCCCTCGTCGCTTGGCCAGTAGACAAGCGTGCTCTCGATACCATTTTCCTTGAGCATATCGTGCGTGCCTTGAGTGGCGTAGAGCTTATAGCCTTTCTGCCAGAGTAGGCGAGAGGCATCGAGCATATCTACCTTCTGCTTATACCCACCAGTGGAGAGTAGGACTGATCGCTCGGGGATACGGTAGCCTACCGAGAGCATACTCTTGAGAATCGCCTCGTTGGTGTCATCGCCGATACAGCCTACCTCTCCTGTACTCATCATATCTACGCCGAGTACGGGGTCGGCTTTTTGTAGACGAGCGAAAGAGAACTGCGAAGCCTTAATCCCTACGTAGTCGAGGTCGAAAGCATTCTTATTAGGCTTCTCAACGGGCAAGCCGAGCATCACTCGTGTGGCAAGTTCAATGAAGTTAATCTTGAGTACCTTGCTCACGAATGGAAAGCTACGAGAGGCTCGGAGGTTACACTCAATCACCTTGATTTCATTACCCTTGGCGAGGAACTGAATGTTGAATGGGCCTGAGATTTGTAGAGCCTCTGCGATCTGACGGCTGATGCGTTTGATGCGGCGTACGGTTTCTACATAGAGCTTCTGACCGGGGAACTGAATGGTAGCATCTCCTGAGTGTACGCCTGCAAACTCAATGTGTTCGCTAATGGCGTATGCGATGATTTCGCCATTCCTTGCTACTGCATCTAGCTCCACTTCTTTGGCATGCTCGATGAATTGACTCACTACGACGGGGTGCTCTTTCGATACATTGGCGGCTAGCTCCAAGAAACGACGTAGTTCATCAGCATTGGAACAAACATTCATTGCGGCACCAGAGAGGACGTAGCTAGGACGAACGAGGACGGGGAAACCAACCTCCTCTACGAAACTGTCAATATCTTCGAGTGTAGTGAGCTCCTGCCAGCGAGGCTGGTCTACGCCAAGTCTATCGAGCATAGCACTGAACTTGTGTCTGTCCTCTGCGTTGTCGATGCTCTTGGCCTGAGTACCTAGGATCGGTACATTCTGGGCGTCCAGCTTCATTGCTAGGTTATTGGGGATCTGGCCACCGGTAGACACGATTACGCCCTTGGGAGTCTCGAGATCCAGAATGTCCATAACACGCTCGAAGGTCAGCTCGTCGAAGTATAGGCGATCTGTGATGTCGTAATCCGTACTTACTGTCTCGGGGTTGTAGTTGATCATCACTGATCGGAATCCCTCCTTTCGAATGGTGTCGAGTGCGTTCACGCCACACCAGTCGAACTCGACAGAGCTACCGATACGATAGGCACCTGAGCCAAGTACTACCACCGAGCGCCCATCATTTTCGTAACTTACGTCGTTGGTCGTACCGCTGTAAGTGAGGTAGAGGTAGTTGGTTTCGGCTGGGTACTCGGCTGCTAGTGTGTCAATCTGTTTGACAACAGGTAGGACCCCGAGCGACTTGCGGTACTGGCGTACGGCAAGCGCTCTAGCATCTGCATTCTGATCTGTATCGCTTAGGACGAAGCGACCAATCTGGAAGTCTGAGAATCCCTGACGCTTGGCGTGTAGCAGAAACTCCTTAGATACCTCCTCTAGGCTGCTATACTTGGCTAGCTCCTCCGAAGTCTGTATGATGCTATAAAGCTTGTCGAGGAACCAGCGGTCGATTTTGGTTAGCTGATGGATCTGCTCTACCGTATAGCCAGCCTTGAAGGCCTGGCTGATTACGAAGACACGCGTGTCGGTAGGACGGCGAAGCTCGGTCTCGATATCGTCAATCTTAGGCTCTTTATTGCCTACGAAGCCGTGCATTCCTTGCCCGATCATACGAAGTCCCTTCTGCATAGCCTCCTCGAAGGTGCGTCCTATGGCCATGACTTCACCCACGCTCTTCATGCTGCTACCAAGCTCACGAGATACTCCATGGAACTTGCCAAGATCCCAGCGAGGGATTTTGCAGACAACGTAGTCGAGTGACGGCTCGAAGAAAGCAGGCGTTGTACGTGTAACAGAGTTGTTGAGCTCGTACAGACCATATCCTAGCCCTAGTTTGGCCGCCACGAAGGCTAGTGGATAGCCAGTTGCCTTGGAGGCTAGAGCTGACGAACGAGATAGGCGGGCATTAACTTCGATAACTCGGTAGTCTTCGCTATGAGGGTCTAGGGCATACTGCACGTTACACTCCCCGACAATGCCGATGTGGCGCACGATGCGTATGGCGATCTCCCGCAGTTTGTGGAATTCCGAATTGGTAAGTGTCTGAGATGGTGCGATGACGATACTCTCGCCCGTATGTATGCCGAGGGGGTCGAAGTTCTCCATATTACATACCGTAATACAGTTGTCGTAGCGGTCACGTACCACCTCGTATTCGATCTCCTTCCACCCCTTGAGGCTCTTCTCTACTAGTACCTGTGGGCTAAATGAGAATGCCTTGGAGCAGAGCTCGTCTAGCTCGGCCTCGTTGTCGCAGAAACCACTACCTAAACCTCCTAGTGCGTACGCAGCACGAATGATCACCGGGTAGCCAAGGCTGGCTGCTGCTCGGCGTGCGTCCTCGAGTGTTTCTACGGCTTCGCTCTGTATGGTTTTGACGTCAATCTCGTTGAGGCGATCGACGAATAAATCTCTATCCTCGGTGTTCATGATCGCCTCGACTTGAGTACCGAGTACACGTACACCATATTTCTCTAGTACGCCACTTTTGTGTAGAGCGACACCACAGTTGAGAGCTGTCTGCCCGCCGAAAGCGAGGAGAATACCCTCGGGGCGTTCTTTCTCAATGACTCGCTCGATGAAGTAGGGCGTCACGGGCAAGAAGTAGATTTCGTCTGCTATGCCCTCGCTCGTCTGTACCGTGGCGATGTTGGGGTTTACCAAGACAGTCTTGATCCCCTCCTCACGCATGGCTTTGAGGGCCTGGGATCCTGAATAGTCAAACTCCCCAGCCTCCCCAATCTTCAGAGCACCAGAACCTAGTAGTAGAACTTTATTTGGCTTGTCGTATTGCATCTTATTTTATGAGTTTGAGGGGTTAGAGTTTGCTTAGGAATTCTTCAAACATCGACATCGTGTCGGTCGGGCCGCTACAAGCCTCTGGGTGGAACTGGGCAGATACGTAGGGGAGTGTCTTGTGGCATACACCTTCGTTGGTCCCATCGTTGAGGTTGATATATTTTTCTTGCCAACCCTCGGCTAGGGTAGAGGGATCTACGGTATAGCCGTGGTTCTGGCTAGTGATGAAGCAGCGGTGTGTGCCCACCTCACGCACTGGCTGATTGTGGCTTCTGTGCCCATACTTCATTTTGCGTACTGTAGCTCCTGCTGCTGTCGCTAGGAGCTGATTGCCCATGCAGATGCCGTAGATCGGCTTACCCTTCTCAAGAGCCTTGCGTATGTTGGCCACAGTTGCGCCACACATATTGGGGTCGCCGGGGCCATTTGAGAGGAAGAGGCCGTCGAAGTCAATCTGATTAAAATCATAGTCCCAAGGCACTCGATAGAGCGTTACCTTGGGACTAATAAGCTGACGTACGATATTGTTTTTGGCACCACAGTCTACCAGCACGACTTTCTTGGGACCATTGCCGTATGTGGTAACCTCTGTCGGCGATACTTCTGCCACTAGGTTGCGCTCGCTATGATCAACAAAGGGAATATCTTCCCCTCCCTCGAGGACGATCTTCCCTTTCATTGAGCCTTTTTCACGCAAGGTCTTGGCAAGCTCTCGTGTATCAATGCCCGTTAGACCGAAGACCTGCTCTCTTTTGAGCCAACTCCCTAGCGACTCTACGGCATTCCAATGGCTATAGTTCTCCGAATAATCCGACACGATTAAACCCAGAGGGTGGATACGGTTGCTCTCCATATAGAGCTCTATGCCATGCTCGTCTTTCTCGTAGCTAGGGACACCATAGTTGCCGACCAAGGGGAAGGTCATCACCATAATTTGTCCACGATAACTGGGGTCGGTCAGGCTCTCGGTATAGCCTGTCATAGCGGTATTAAATACAACTTCGCCAGCGACGGCGGTTTCGTGCCCGAAGGCATATCCCTCGTATCGACTGCCGTCGTCAAGGATCAGAGTTGCTCTTTTGCGCTGTTGCATATCATTTATATTATGATAGTTTAATAGTTTATCTATGAAACTCTTTAGCTTATAGCTGGTCTAGCTCACTGCTTCAAGAACGCTTCTGAGCCACAAAGATACACTTATAATTGCGATTGTGAAACACGACCACAATTATAGGTGTATCGACCACTGAGCCTAGGCTTCACAGAGGGTTTACCCTTTGCTTAGATCTGCTTTTGAAGCTACTTAGCCTCCTCAGCTTTGTAGTGTTTGCGTAGGCGATCGAGCTCCTTGTGCATACGTGCCTGTACTTTGCGGTACTGAGGATTGTCATATAGATTGTTAAGCTCCTTGGGGTCTTTCTTGAGGTCGTAGAGTTCCCAAGCATCGAAGTCGCCGTAGAAGTGGATGAGCTTGTACCGCTTATCTCTCACGCCATAGTGGCGACGAACAGCGTGCTCACCCGGATACTCGTAGAAGTGGTAGTATAGGCTCTTGCGCTCTAGCTTATTGTCCTTGTTGGTGCGTAGTAGTGGAGCCAGAGATACCCCCTGCATATCCTCTGGTATGGGTGCTCCTGCCAGATCGAGGAAGGTGGGAGCGTAGTCGATATTCTGCACTAGCTCAGCAATATCGCCACGCTTCTTGAGCGAAGCGGGTAGGCGCATCACTAGAGGTGTGCGCATAGACTCCTCGTACATGAAGCGCTTGTCGAACCAACCATGCTCTCCCATATAGAAGCCTTGGTCGCTCGTGTACACAATGAGTGTATTCTCTAGCAGATCATGCTCACGCAGGTAATCTACGACACGGCCGATGTTACGGTCGAGTGACTTGACCACCTTGGAGTAGTCACGCATATATCGTGTGAACTTCCAGCGGGCTAGCTCCTCGCCCTGTGGGGCCTGTGCGTAGAAGGCACGAGCTAGAGGTCTGTATAGGCTGTCGAAATGAGCTCTGGTAGGAGCGTCCATTTGTTCTAGCTGCCCCTTGTACCAGCGGCCTAATCCCTTGGCTGGTTGTCCCTCCTCGAGCATCTTGAGGTCGTAGACTAGATTGAGGTCGTGCACGATGTGCATCTCTTGTTTACCAGCGGCTTGTCGCCCCTTGTAGTCGTCCCAAAAGGTATCGGGGAGCTGATACTCCTGATCCTCAAAAGCCTTGATATCCGTCGTGTCGGCTAGCCAGTTGCGGTGTGCCGCTTTGTGATGAATGAATAGGGCGAATGGCTTCTCCTTGTCACGTTTGTCTAGCCAATCTAGGCTGAGGTCTGTGATGATGTTGGTTACATACCCCTTGATCTGTACCGTATCGGTCAGTTTGTCACGGCCCGGTTGGACGAAGTGTGGGTCGTAGTAGTCACCCTGACCCGGGAGCATCGTCCAGTAGTCGAAGCCCTGTGGTATGCCCTCTAGGTGTAGCTTGCCTACGAGAGCCGTTTGGTAGCCATGCTTCTGTAGGAGCTTAGGCATAGTTTGCTGATTCTGATCGAAGTTCTGATCGTGCTCGTTGTTCTTCTTGCCATTGAGATGGCTATGCTTGCCTGTGAGCATACATGCACGGCTAGGGCCCGAGAGGGAGTTTGCTACGAAGCTCTCCGTAAAGCGCACTCCCTCTTGGGCTAGTGCGTCAATGTTGGGTGTCTGAATGTATCTCTGGTCGTAGCAGCTAATCATCTGCTGGGCATGGTCGTCGCTCATAATATATACGATATTAAGAGGCTTCTGAGCCTGCGCTAGCTGAGCTAGCGAGGCTGCCGATAGTACGCAGAGGACTGATTTGGTGTTCATATCGGGAGATAATTAATGGTTAATACAGATCAATAGGGCTGATGAGCACACGCATATCGTAGGCTTGGTAGGGTAGCAGATACTTGCTCTGAGGCAATGCGCCCCAGCTGTCGTAGCAGCCTAGCCCCATCTGGTAGCGATCTACCTGTACATCGGTGAAGTTGGCCCGTGGGATAAGCTCCGAGTGCTGCTGCGTCTTGTGTGGATAGCCATCTAGGCTCTCCAATGAGCGATCTAGGGCAGAGGCTTGTAGTGGATACTCGGCACGGAACTCTAGCCCGAAGCCACCACGATCCACAACACGATAGTAGCGTAGGTCGGCCTTAGCTCCCGTTTCTTGTGGGCGTATGTAGGGGTAGAATTGCTCGGCTACGGTCTGTTGGTATCGACCCAAGTGCTGCGAGGCTTTGCGGTCTGCGTAGTTCTCCACTGGCCCACGACCATAGAAGTCTAGACGGTCGTACACCAGTGGCATCTTCATTCTTAGCCCGAAGCGGAAGAGGTTGGCAACCTGCTTACTCGCTGTACTATCACTAGGCTTGAGGCTCTGGCTGTATATGATGCGTCCGTCGTTGTCTATGTCGTAGCTGATGCTGAGTGCACCACCCACACTAGGCATCTCGTAGGTCGCATCTATGCGCACGAACCCACTGGCCGATTGCTTGGCTTGTAGGCTCTTGAGCTTCATCTCCGGGGTGCGCCAGACCTTGTACTTCTGCTGTAAGCTGGCTCCCATATCGTTGTCGGTAGGCGCACGCCAGAAGTTGGGTCTGAGGTCTGCTCCCTCTGCTAGTAGCTCACGGCCAGCGAAGTCGTAGCGTGTGATAAAGCCCGTACGTCTGTCGATATCTAGGCGGAAGCGCTCGCCCTCTACGATGAGGTAGCGTACATCTCGCTCGTCTAGTGTGGCTGGCTTGTAGAGCTTATTGTGGGTGAGGGTGAGTGGCTGATACTCTGCAGCTTTGAGGACGAATTGCTGATGTGCCACCTCCTTGCCCGCCGGTAGCATACCCTCTGCTTGTCGCAGGCGATAGCTCAGTTGTAGGGTAAGCTCTTGCTCTGCTTTGACGGCTCTAGGCTCGATGCCAAGGCGTAGTCGCTCACGGCTCTGAGGGGCAATAGCAGGTAGCGCAATAGTCGCTGTCTGTACAGGTACGCCATCTACCGATAGTTCCCAGCGCAGATCGTAGCGACCTAGGTCGATGAAGAAGTTTTCGTTATAGACTTCTATCTCTGCCGTCTTGGCATCTACTAGGGTCGTCCAGATATTTTGGTACTGGTAGCGTACTTCCTCGGTGTGAGGGTTGGGGGTGCGGTCTGGGCTGTATAGACCATTGTTGCAGAAGTTATTGTCCTCGGCGTAGTCGTAGCGGTTGTAGTCGCCTGCGTAGGCGTAGAAGCTACGCCCGTCTTTGGTCTGGCTGCGTAGGCTCTGATCTACGAAGTCCCAAATGAAACCTCCTTGCAGAAGTGGCTCTTTGCGGATCAAATCCCAGTATTCGTCGAATCCTCCCATAGAGTTTCCCATAGCATGTGCATACTCACATAAGATGAAAGGCATCTTGGGGTTATTCTTGATGTACTCGATCATCTCGTGTGGACGGCGATACATACGTGTATATATATCGGTATAGTCGGTGCCAGAGCGCTCGTACTGTACAGGGCGGTGGGGGTCAATGGCCTTGATAGCATCGTAGGCTGCTCCGAAGTTCTTCCCCGGGCCTGCCTCATTGCCCGTAGACCAAGTGATGATGCTTGGGTGATTGTAGAGGTGCTCCACTTGGCGCACGTTGCGCTCTAGGTGTGCCTTGCGCCACTGCTTGCTGTGAGAGAGAGACTCTTTGTCGTAGCCCATGCCGTGGCTCTCTAGGTTCGCCTCGGCTACTACATAGAGCCCATACTTGTCGCATAGCTCATAGAGATAGCTATCGTCTGGGTAATGGCAGGTGCGTACCGCATTGATGTTAAGCTCCTTCATCAGGCGAATGTCCTGCTCCATACGTGCACGAGATACCACATAACCGCCATCGGGGTCTAGCTCGTGGCGGTTAGCTCCCTTGATCAGTACGGGTTGTCCATTGATCATGAACTGCTTGTTTTTCATCTCTGCACGTCGGAAGCCTACGTTTTGGCGGATCTCCTCCGAGCCACTGCGTATAATCAGTTTATACAGATAGGGATCTTCGGCAGACCATTTGCGGGGGTTCTCGATGTTGAGCAGGAGTTTGCTTTGCGCAGCAGGGAGAGTCTGTGCTAGTATCTGCTTGCCGTTGGCATCGAGTAGGGTAAGCTCTGCTGGCTGCGCTCCTTTGCGCTTGAGGTTGACCTCTAGAGTGCCATGCTGATAGTTGTCGTCCAATGAGGGCGTCAGGCGAATATCCTCGATGCCCTGACGCTCCCGAGCCAAGAGAAAGCAATCTCTACCTACTCCTGAGAGGCGCCAGAAGTCCTGTGTCTCGAGGTATGTGCCGTCGCACCAGCGGTGTACCTGAAAGGCGATCAAGTTCTCTGCTCCTACTTTGAGGTAGGGCGTTAGATCAAACTCTGCGGGCAACTTGCTGTCTTCGCTATAGCCTACATAGCGTCCATTGACATAGAGCGTCATGTTGGAGGTTACAGAGCCGAAGTGGGCGATGATGCTTTTTCCACTCCAAGACTTGGGTATGCTGATGATGCGTCGGTACGAGCCTACATGGTTGTTGTGCTCGGGGACTAGTGGTGGTTGAGTTTTGAATTGGTTGTGCCAAGGGTAGGGAACATTGGAGTAGAGCGGATCTCCGTAGCCATTGAGCTCCCAAACACCGGGGACAGGCATTGTAGCCCAAGCCTTATCGTCATAGTCAAGCTCAAAGAAGTTAAGTGGCCTCTGGTCAAAGTGCCTTACCCAATGAAATCGCCAGATGCCATTGAGCGATAGATAGTTTTGCGACTCTCTGGCATCGCTAGTGGCTTCACCACGGTCGAAGGCGAAGAAATTTGTGCGCATAGGCAATCTGTTGATGCCATTGACTTCGGGGTCTAACCACGGCTTGCCTTGCTGAGCGAAGGCAGATAGAGGTGCGGTCACTAGAGTGGCAGCTAGGGAGATAATCCCTATCGGTAGTTGTACTTTCATATCAAGCATAGTTTAGCCTAGGGGCAATCTATAAATGTCCATTAGATGCTTCTAGCCCCCTAAATTACTAAAAGATATTAGTACTATGGCATACTGAGGCAACAGATGCTCTCTTCGAGGAGTTTGAGTGCGATTATATAAATTGGTTGTAAAGATATGATAAGGGGTGAGGCGTAGATTTGTGGCGTTGAAGAGCTAAATCGAGGTCTAAGTATAGAGGAGGCTACAAAATTGATGGGAAGATTTTTTTGAATTGGTGGGCTGATCGCTTGAGATGTGTCCTCCAATCCCCAAGGGTTGATGGGAAGAAATACTCCAAGATGCTCACTGATGTACATGAGATTATCTGTGAGATTTGTTTATATTGTTGATTTTTAGTGTTTTATTTTTGTCTTGTTTAAGGCGGGTATTTTCATTTGTCTGGGCCCAAGTGCCGAAATAAGGCTGAATGTTAATCTAGGGCTTGCTAGGGGACAAATATGAGGCCTATTGTTTTCCTTCCTCCCTCGCTCTGGTCTTCTCATCAACATTCTGAAAACTGACCCAAAATATAAATAGCCACTTTCGGCATTGTCCTACCCTCATTGACCAACCATAATGAGGTAGGCTATGGCAAAAAGCCGTATCTTTGTGGGCTGAATAGGACACAAAGATGATTACAGTAGAACGCTATCACGACATCAGCATGGGGCACCGTGTGGTTGGCCACGAGAATAAATGTCGACACCTGCACGGACATAACTATCGCATTCATTTCACTTGCTCGTCCGAGGAACTCGATGCTCTAGGGCGCGTGATTGACTTCGGTGTGATTAAGGCCACTCTCTGTCAGTGGCTAGAGGAGAACTGGGATCATAAGATGATGCTTTGGGATCAAGATCCTCTGCTCCCAAGCCTCAGAGAGCTAGCACATGAGGACTTAGTCGTCGTGCCCTTCAACCCCACGGCCGAGCAGATGGCTCGCCATTTGGTGGAGGTCGTCGGGGTAGAGCTACTAGCAGGTACGGGCGTTAGCCTAATCGCTGTACGCATAGATGAAACCCGCAAGTGCTCGGCTACCTATACGAAATAATAGATACGATTACTCAAAACAAATTGATATTATGGCAGAAGAATTGCTCGGCTATGATGATATGGCCTCTGTGGCCTTCATTCGCAACTATATCCCACAGGAGCTCAAAGAGCTGCTTAGTGACGATGATATCATTTACTTCGTAGACCTGATCTATGATTTCTATGAGAGCCGTGGCCTGCTTGGTGATGAAGATGCCGATGAGGACGCAGTGGTAGAGTTCGACGAGGAGGAGCTACTCGACTATGTGGTCAAGAATGCGATGAAGGACGGCGTAGGTAAGTTCGATCGTGATCAGATCCGTTTCGTCGTGCAGGGAGAGATGGCTTATAGCGAATCTATCAATCTGTTTGAGGACTAATGGGGAAGAATAAGCTGGCCAAGTTTGCCCAAATGGAGAGCTATCCGCACGTTTTCCAGTACCCATGGGCACGCATCAGCCAAGAGGCTTTCCCGCTCAAGGGGCGTTGGCGAGAGGATTTCTTCGGCAATGACAACCCTATTGTCCTAGAGCTAGGCTGTGGTAAGGGCGAGTATACGGTAGGCTTGGGGCAGCGTTTCCCCGACAAGAACTTCATTGGTATAGACATCAAGGGGGCTCGTATGTGGACGGGAGCAACCCAGAGCCACGAGGCCGGTATGGCTAATGTCGCTTTCCTGCGCACGGAGATAGAGCTTCTGGAGCACTTTTTTACTGATGGAGAGGTCGATGAGATTTGGATTACCTTCCCAGATCCTCAGATGAAGAAAGTAACCAAGCGTTTGACCTCAACGGGCTTTGTCAGCCGCTATGCCCGCCTACTTAAACCCGAGGGGATTATCCACCTCAAGACCGATAGCCCCTTTCTCTACACCTATACCAAAGCTATGGTTGAGCTCAATGGCTTGCCTGTGCTAACCATTACCGACGACCTCTATGCTGGTGAGGTCGTTAGTGATATACTAGAGATTAAGACTTACTACGAACGTCAGTGGCTGAGCCGTGGTCTAACGATTAAGTATATTCAGTTCGTGCCACAAGTCCCAGAGGCTGGCTGGCAAGAACCCGATATTGAGATCGAGCCAGATAGCTACCGCAGTTTTAGTCGCAGTAGACGTGTACAATAAAATTATGTCAACAACAATATATCCCAATCTTATCCTTGAGGCCCTTAGCAAGGTTCGATATCCCGGTACGGGCAAGAACCTCGTTGAGTCTGGCATGGTAGAGGATGATATCCGTATAGATGGGCTCAAGGTGAGCTTTTCGCTCATTTTCGATAAGCCTAATTCTCCATTCATCAAGTCTGTTGTCAAGGCAGCAGAAACAGCTATCTTGACCTATGTAGGGCAAGATGTTGATATTCGTGGCAATATCTCGGTCAAGGTGCCAGAGGTAGAGGTCGCCGAGGCGCCTAAGCTGCTACCTGAGGTTAAGAACGTTATTGCGGTTTTCTCTGGTAAGGGAGGGGTCGGTAAGAGTACGGTTTCGGCCAATCTTGCTGTCGCTTTGGCTCAGGCAGGTTATAAGGTTGGTCTGCTGGACGCAGATATTTTTGGTCCTTCTGTGCCACTTATGTTTGGCTGTGAGGATGCTCGCCCTCTTCTTGAGGAGGTTAATGGCCGAGAGCTGATTCAGCCGATCGAGCGGTATGGCGTCAAGCTCCTCTCCATTGGCTTCTTTGTCAATAAGGAGAGCCCTGTGCTCTGGCGTGGTAGCATGGCTGGCAATGCACTCAAGCAGCTACTCAGTGAGGGTAACTGGGGTGAGCTGGACTATCTGCTTCTAGATATGCCTCCCGGCACGAGTGATATACACCTGACTCTAGTGCAGACGCTAGGCATTACGGGAGCAGTCGTCGTGACGACGCCACAGCAGGTAGCTTTGGCCGATGCAATTAAGGGAATAGGTATGTTCCTTGACGACAAGGTAGGGGTGCCCGTGCTTGGTCTGATCGAGAACATGGCTTGGTTTACTCCAGCCGAGCTGCCTCAGAATAGATACTATATCTTCGGTCGTGACGGAGGTCGCAAGCTAGCCGAAGAGTTGGGAATCCCTCTTCTAGGACAGATACCACTAGTGCAGAGTATCCGAGAGTGTGGTGATGAGGGGGCTCCCTCTGCCGTGCAGGAGGATAGCATGACGGCTATTTTCTTCCGTACACTAGCACAGAATGTAGTCGAGCAGGTCGAGCAGCGCAATGCCAACCTTGCTCCTACAACCAAAGTAGAGATGACGAAATAATTATAGCATAGCAGGCAGAGGGTCGGTCTGTCGCGCCCTAGTTCGTATGGACTAGCGGTGAGGAACGTCCGGGCAACGCAGAGCACCATACTTCCTAACGGGAAGCTATCCGTGAGGGTAGAGTAGTGTAACAGAGAACGACAGCCTCTTGTGATGGAGGTGATGGTGAAAAGGTGGGGTAAGAGCCCACCGGGCATTGTGGCGACACAGTGTGCCGTACACCTTATGGGTTGCAAGATCATGTAAACCGACGCTACGAGGGTTGCTCGCCCCATGTCGGAGGGTAGATTGCTAGAGCTGTGCAGCGATGCACAGTCGAGATAAATGACAGACGCTACAGCCTAGCTTGTAGTACAGAACCCGGCTTATAGACCCTCTGCCTGTGGCTATAATTCCTTATGGCACCCTATGCTACACTAGAGAAGAACACACTTAGAGGCACAGAGGGCGGTGTGCCGTAATACGCAAACTGCTCAAGTTACTTGCGGCATTTGCTCTGCACGGACTTCGGCGTTGGCTTCAGTCACATCACACTTCAGTATGCCTCCCTTAGCCTCACTCCTAGTGTCTTGTGTTTTGTGCATTCTGAAATACCTAAAAGGTGCTGCATCAAAAGCGAATTTTGTCACAGTCCCATATTTGTTTCTTTGGGATAAATCGCTACCTTAGCTCTGCTTTTGATAGGGCTAGTCCTATGGGCAGTCGGCTCTATTGATGGTGTTACCAGAGTTAAATACATCATTATTTCTTTTACTTCTATGAAAAAAATGACATCGACACTTACCAAACGTATGGTGCTTGCAGGTATGAGCATCGTAGTCCTTGCTTTTGCTTGCAAGTCTAGGGAAGATGCTATTGAGCCTAGAACTTCGCAGCACAATGCTACGGAGGCAACCCTCCGCCTCTCTATCGGGCGGCCCAATGAGGTCGTACTTCGAGGAGAGGGACAAGCCAAAAAGGATCCTCTGACCATGATCAAGCGCCTTCGCTTTGTGTTTTATCGTCAAGGCGGCAAGGGCTATCAAGTAGCTGTAATCAAAGAGCAAAACATCGAGGAGGATAGCCAGCTCGAGAATCTAAAGCTGGTTTTACCGCAAGATGACTACAAGCTTGTGGTAGTTGCCAATCCCAGCGCTCGGCTTATCGAGCTAACTGCTCCAGATATGCCTCTTGACTCTGTGGTGCAGGCTAGGCCGATGAAGTCTAGTCAGTTTAGAGTTGCTAGAGATGTATATGAGGGGGTATCCATGCTCAACGAGCAGGGGGCACTATCAATTCCTTCTGGGGCTTTCTCTGAGGGGCATCTACCTACTAGAGTGACTTTGGAGGCCTCGCTTGCTCGGGTGTTGGTTTATGGTAATCCACAGCTAAATGGAGGCCGTAAGGGGAATGCACCTGCACGATATGTCGTGTCCAACCTGCTCAATGAGGTTGCGCCTTTGCGACCACTCGGCAAGCTCCTCTCAGGGCAAGACGAACTTGTTGGTGACCAAAGCCTTAAATCCAATCGCTATGCTGCCTCCTCTGTTTGGGCACAATGGCAAGAGAGTAAGCCTCAGAACACTCGTGGTGTAGGGCATTTTACCCCAGAGCTGTATGCAATGGACGAGTTGTGGACCTCGGTGGCGATGACTCCAGAGGCCTATAAGAGCCGCTTAGGAGAGGGTAATTTGTATGTTAAGGAGAGCGTTATCCCACCGACTGCTTATCTCAGGGGGACAGTCCCTTGCGTGGTATTGGCTTATCCTTATATCCCAAGAGGGGTTACACTTACAGATGGTGAGGGCTGGGTTGCTTTTAGGGGTGTTTATTATTCGGAGAAGAGCTTCAAGTCCTTTATTACTTCACAGCAATATCCTACCGATGCACTCAAGGAGGCGGTTAATAAGGCTTCAATAGGCTTAGATGCCTTCAATCAATCTTTTGATAAGGAGGGGATCCGCTTCTATCATCAAGGTATCAGCTATTATACCATTTATATCAAACATTTTGGTCATAGTGAGTCCCCCAAAGCCCACGGTCTATACGGCGTTGTTCGTGGTAATGAGTATAGAGTTAAGTTGGTAAGTATATCCGAGCCGGGGCTACCAGTACCTCCAGTTTTCACAGATAATCTAGATGAGATCTCGGAGTCGTCTTTTACAGGTATCTCAACGGGTACGACGGCAGTAGTGGAGCGAGATCAATCAGCACAGCTCTAAATCAATAATTTCTACTAATGTATCGAGAGCATAACTGCCACTGCTTGGCAATTATGCTCTCGATACTTGTTTAGAGGATCATCTTGCAGAGCAGTAGCGTAGCTGAGCCGTCTTGTAGGGTTGTGCCAATGAGCATTGTTGATCCTGCGTCTTTGATCCCTAGCTTCTGTCGTAGTGCATCGGCTTTCATTGGGAAGTTTCGACAGCTAATCATGCTCATGGGTAGGCGCTTTTTGAGGCCTTTGATTGCAGCAGAGCGAAATGGAATGACCTCGAGTAACTCTAGCTTACGTCCCGGGAAGTCGGCAAGTAGTTCGTCCGATGTATAGAGATGGGTATGCTGGTGTAGTTGTGCAAGATTGAGCTGTTTGCCTAGGCTACGATACAGTCCAGACTTCATTATCGCAGCGTTGGGTTCGTAGATATAGGATAGTGGGCTAGGCGATATTTGTAGGGGAGAGGCTTGTTCTTCTACGTATGTACTTGTCACAGATGTTGCTCGCCCTATGGCATTAAGATCTGTAGCCCTAATCGTAATTTGATCTCTATGAAGTTGCGAGAGGTTTAGGTCGATCAAGAGCAATAGCTCCTTTACCTCGCCTTTTACAGCGACCACCTCGACTTGCTGGATATGTGGTGTATGCTCTAGAGTATGCTTGATGTCGAGCATAGGGGAGAGCTTGACCAAAAGCCTCGCAGGCTCGTTTAGCTGCTTTAGTCGCTCAATCAGCTCGTATAAGTTGGGGGTACAGTCTTCTATTGCGTAGACTCGCTTAGTGCCCATGATGTCTTCCCGACGGGCAGGGTCTACATAAATAATGGTAGGGTGGTGTTGGTCTATAATCTCCTCTAGAATCTGCATAGAGTCGCCGTGCAGCAAATTGACTTGACGGTCGGGGTGTAGCCTTGGTAGATTGTAGGCACTGGCTGAGTACATGGCTTCGTTTTGCTCGACATATATGGCTTCTTTGGCCACTTGTGCCATCGCCCAGAAATCAACGCCCAAACCTCCCGTCATATCGAGTAGGCTATCCTCGGGTAGGACGAACCTTTGTTTGTACAGAGCCGAAGCCTCGCCAGAGGCTTGCTCTAGGTTGATTCCCTCGGGGATATAGATGCCACACTTGCTCAAGCTAGGTAATTTGTTGCCGAGGAGCTGTTGTAGTTTGATCTGGGTAGCTACGGCCGGCCGATAAGTTGAGGGAATAGCGTTGCTCCCTAGCAATAACCTATCGGGAGGAGTCGTCGCATATTCGCTCCTCCAACGGCATATCTGCTCGATTTCCTTAGGCGTGTACATACTCTAGAAGGAGGTGGGCAGACCACTTGGTAGCTCCATAGAGGCACTACCTTGCTTGCCTCTTTTATCTCGGAGGCGTTTGTAGTACTCTATGTTTTTGTTTTCTCGTTTCCTTTTCTCTTCGGGCTTAGTCTTGCGGAGCTCTTCGGGTTTCTGTTTGTCTAGTGGCAGATCGAGAGGGAACCAGACTTCTGAGGTTGTGAATCCCTTCTTAACGGCTAGAGCTTTGGGGTAGTAATAGACCATTTCGGGCTGTTGATCGGGATATTTCCCTGTTGTCCAGTGCCCGTCTGCGTTGCTGTCGATATAGATACGTAGGTAGTAGTCGGCAGGCTTGAGGTCCACAAAAGTGATACTACGTGGCTCTATTGTCTTTTGCTTCGCTACAGAATCCTTCGGCAGAGCCAAGCTGTCTGTGGAGTTTGCAGGGCTAAGTGTACTATCGGTCACGGATATGCCCTCCTTTTCTGTAGCGGTGCGTGGCATTGAAGACGCTTTACCTTCAGATTGAGCAGCAAGAAGTTTCGTAAGCATGCTGTCTGCTTCTATACTTTTGGCTTGCTGTACCATACTGTCGCTTTGGGCACTTGCTTGGGAGTACTCAAGTACTGCCCCCGATTTGTCGAGTAGCTCAGCCACGATAAGGCTATCTGCTATATCTAAGCCTTGTAGGGATAATTGTATTTGCCCAAACTCTTTTTCTTGTAGTATCTCGTGTTGTAGAGATACTTGTTCACATGAATCAGAATAGATGCTCTGCACGCCGAGAGAGTCTATGTCGATTTTGTATTTCTCTCCGTAGCTCCATGCGATATCTAGGTGATATCGGAGTTTGTCTTTGGTGTCTTGGCGCACTTCAAATAATATGGGCGTGGCTACCGTGTCTACCATTTTACTAACTGATATGGCTGAGCTAGAGATTGAGTCGGTCGGTCTAGACAGCACGATGAATAGACTATCTCTCGGCGTCTGTGATTTAATACCCTTGCTAGCCTCTAGCTTGACCGTAAAGCCCTCTTTTTTGTCTTTCTTTTGGTTAGACGAAGTTTTGGCTTTGGGCTTGTAGAAAGTCAGAGTATCCGTTTGGGTGGCTGTCTGCATCAGGCTATCGGTCTTGGCGTAGGTGATGCCGAAGCGTAGTGAGTCGGCTTGCATCAGCAGGCTATCTCTAAGCCAATAGTTGATCCCCTTACCCTCTATTGAGGCGATGTAGACACTCTGAGGGTTACGTTGGGGGGAGTCCAATAGGTACATTGTGGGGACACTGTCTGGTATTGAGGCGAACTCCACACGGCAGACCATCGAGTCTAGTCGATCGTATCGATCTATCCCCATGCGCTTGACGTCCGAAACAAAATAGCGTAGGAGCAAATCACGTGGATAATAATAGGTGTAGGGATAGGTAACTAGCGAATCTCGATGCAGTGTATCTCGACGTACTATGGAGTCTATACGTATAGTATCTGTACGTATGCTATCCAGTAGCCAAGTCTTATGAGCTACACCATCGAAAGCTAAGCCCTCTGTAGGTTGGCTGTAGCGCAAGTCATTGTCGTCATCTTTGAGGCCAAAGACCAAATAGCTAGAGTCTTTAAGCCCACGAATGACAAACTGACCCATGCGGTTGGTCTTGGAGATGAAAGGTATAGGCGTGCTACTTAGCAGCGTGTCACTCTGCATTGAGGCAAAGTAGGCTCCAAGCATTAGATTCTGTACAGGCTCGAGGGTTTGGGCATCAAGTACTGTACCTAGAAGCTGCATACTGTCGAGAGTTTCGCCAGTAGAGAAGCTGTAGGAGAAGTCCTCAAGAGGGTTGTCTTCGTTGTTGTCTACAAGTGCATCGTCGAAGTAGAAGCTGTAAGTCGTGTTGGGTTTAAGCGTATCTTCTAGGTGTATGTCCACGACTTTGCCCGATGCCGAGATGCGTGCAGCTGTTTTTTGCGGAGGAGAGATGATGAGTTTATCTTGTTGATTGACCAGTTTGATAAACTCATCGAAGCGAAGAACGATGCGTTTCTCCGAAACGTTTCTGGCGCCTTGTTCGGGAAAAGCTCTTACGAGCCTCGGTGGAGTTACATCAAAAGGTCCCCCCTCGGGTGCACCTCTATTGGCGCAGCCAGCAAATCCGGATAGAATACCTAGTACGCCGATCAGATAGATGATGTGAAGACTTCTATTATTCACTTGATCTTGTCAGTCAATTAGTCGTTGATTTAGCCCCTCTAGCTAGCCGATACACGTAGCTTCTGTCCTATTTGTAGGCGTGTACTACTAAGCTTATTCCACTTCTGTAGCTGCTTAACGCTGACCTTGTGCTTGCGAGCAATGGTACTAAGCGTTTCGCCTCGTCGTACTTTGTGAGTTTTGCCTACATTAGTTTTCTGGGCTATTGCTTGTCCCTTGTGGGCAACTATAGACTTGTCTGGCCCTTCTAGAGCAATGCTCAGTTCGGGGGCTTTGATTGAGTCCGTTAGTTCCTCCAGCTTCATAATCCCTGCTATCGGTAGACGCACTGGGTAAGGCTCCGTATTGCCCGGGATAATGCCACGTCTAAACTGAGGATTGTAGGTCTTGATCTGCTCCCGGGATATGCCAGAGAGCTCCGAGAGTCTGTCTATGGATGTAGACTCTCGTACGATGTAGTAGTCTGTAGCTAGGGGAGTGCCGTGTACTCTCGGTTGAATGTTATGCTCCTTATGGTAGTACATCGCAAAGTAGGCTCCGATAAATAGAGGAACATATCTGCGAGTTTCACGGGGAAGATATTCGTAGATATCCCAGAAGCTCTGTCTGCCTCCGCCAGCTTTCCTGATCGCTCGGTTCACGTTGCCCGGTCCACAGTTGTAGGCCGCCATAACGAGGAACCAGTCCCCATACATATTGTGTAGCTCCTTGAGCAAGCGGCAGGCTGCCTCTGTGCTTTTGGTTGGGTCTAGGCGCTCATCAACGAGGCTGTTAATCTTGAGCCCATATATTTTACCTGTCGGGAGCATCAGCTGCCATAGACCTGCTGCTCCCATAGGAGAAACGGCAGATGGGTTGAGAGCACTCTCTACAATGGTAAGGTACTTGAGCTCTAGAGGGAGTTGGTTGCGATCGAGTGCCATCTCGATCTCGGGGAAGTAGAGATCTGCGAGGCTAAGCATTGTGCTGAGCAGAGGGCGACGACGGTAGAGGTACAGCTCTATGCTCTCTCGAACGAGCGGATTGTAGCTCATTCTGATAGCAGAGGGCATCTGGTCTAGAAGCTTGATGTATACACTGTCGTGTACATTGGGGGTGGCGAAGTGGTGAGCATCATCTCCCCAGTTGCTCCCTCGGCGGCTATAGCCTTCGTACCAACCTTGCAGTAGCTTCTCTAGTTCAAGATCGAGCGATGCCGAGAGATGAAACTTGTCATTGGGTAGCTTCTTAACTGTACTCTCCTGCTTTGATGTATGCTGAGCTTGCTTATGGGCGAGCGTGTCGAGCTCTGTGCCCAAGGATAAGGACGGGACTAATAGGGCTATGCTTATGCTGAGTGATAGATGACGGAGTAGTTGTTTCATTGTGTTGTTGCTAGAATGTTAGGCTACACATAACCCCCATTTGGTAGGAGGGTTGATGCCGTAGAGGGGGGAGAAAGGTTGGGCTAACCCGCAGGGAGAGGTCGGGCGAGATGTCGAAAGCATAGAGCTCGGCGTCTACATACGCATCTAGTACGGATAGGCCATATACGACAATGCCAGCCACGATACTTAGATCTCGGTAGCGTCTAAAGTAATCATTACCTCGCTTGAGTGTGGAGGCTAGATGCTCCATACGTTTGTAGTCCTCAGGTTTAGTGCCACGGGGAGCGAAGTCTAGCCAAGCAGTGTTCTTGCTTGGGTCGGCACTTCGAAGATCTCGGTAGGCAGCATGATACTCATCGTAGTGGCGTTGATTCCAGTCGATCGCATAGAAGCACGTCATCATAGCGCCCCAAACGATGGGCACTTTCCAGTATTTGCGGTTGTATATCTGTCCGCCTCCGGGCAAGATCGCCCAGAGCATCGCTTTCTTGGGGTTAGGTCGCCATAGACTACGCTCTATTGAGATAGGTTGTACTTGGCTACTCGAGGTGCTGATGTGCTCTAAGCTATCTACCCAAGTATAGGTTTTCGTAGAGCTAGTGGGCTCACTTGCCCACTGTGCCTGTTCCGAGGCAAAGCTTGTTGAGATGCCATTGCCCCTTAGCGTATCAATCTGGCTGGTCTGAGCCGATAGCTCTATCAAGCCAATCAATAGCATCGTACCTATCAATACCAATCGCCCTATCATAAGCCTTATGTCTGTTGTATGCGCTCTAGCAGTAGGATAATGCGCTCTAGATCCTCTTCACTGGCGAAGGGAATGCTGATGCGCCCCTTGCCTTTTGTCGAGCAGCTTAGAGATACTCTAGAGTCGAAGACCTTACCCAGATGTTTCTCTAGTGCCTTAAAGTCTTCTCTGCGGTCTGGTTTGCTCGTGACTGTCGTTGCTTTCGCCTCAGCTTTAGGCGACTGCTCACTGTCTTTGATGGCACGAGCTATCTCCTCTACCTCACGCACGCTTAGCTCTTCGCTGAGAATCATCTGATACAGCTCGATGAGTCGCTCTGTATCCTCTATTTGTAGCAGGGCACGAGCATGTCCCATATCGAGCAGTCTTTGGCTTAGCCCGAGCTGTACTTGGCTAGGTAGGCGAAGCAGGCGTAGGTAGTTGCTGATCGTAGCACGCTTCTTGCCCACTCGCTCGGCTAGGGCTTCGTGTGTGAGTTTAGTTGCTTCTAGTAGTTCCTGATAAGCTAGAGCAATCTCGATAGCGTTGAGATCCTCTCGCTGTATATTCTCTACTAGTGCTAGCTCTAGTAGTTCCTCGGCCTCTACCTGACGCATATAGACAGGTATCTGCTCCATACCTGCTATCTGGGCTGCACGATAGCGCCTCTCACCAGAGATAATCTGGTAGCGTCCGTCCTCGAGTGGCTGTACGGTGATAGGCTGGATAAGCCCTAGGTGACGAATAGAGGCTGCTAGCTCCTCTAGGCTACTTGGATCAAACTCCCTACGTGGCTGATTTTTGTTGGGGACTATGAGCTCTAGAGGCAGCTCTCTCAGTGTAGATGCCTCTTGGCTCTCGCTGGGTGTAGCCTGCGAGAGAAACGACTCGGTAGCGATGGGCTGGCTACCGCCGCCTAGTAGTGCGTTCAGCCCTCTGCCGAGGGCGGGCTTGTGCTTTTTGCTCATATCGCAATGCTACTTCTGATGTTTATTGATGAGTTCACGGGCCAACTGTAGATGGTTGATAGCGCCTCTGCTCTCTGCATCGTACAGTAGAGCGGGTAGGCCGTGGCTAGGCGCCTCACCGAGCTTGACGTTGCGCTGAATGACGGTGTCGAACACCAAGCTCTGGAAGTGGTTTTTGACCTCCTCGTAGATTTGATTATTGAGCCTAGTGCGGCTGTCGTACATGGTCATCAAGAAGCCTTCTATCTCCAAGCGTGGGTTTAGGCGGCTCTTAACAATCTTGATTGTATTGAGCAGCTTGCTGATTCCTTCAAGGGCGAAGTACTCACATTGCACGGGGATAATCACTGCATCGGCTGCTACGAGCGCATTCACTGTGATGAGCCCGAGCGAGGGAGAGCAGTCGATGATGATGTAGTCGTAGCGATCAACCACAGGGGCTAGGACGCCTCTGAGGACGAACTCTCGCCCCTCACGCTCCAGAAGCTCTAGATCCGCCCCTGCTAGATCGATGTGAGAGGGGATAATATCCAACCCCTCCACTGCTGTCGGGGTAATAACTTCGGCTGCTGGTAGGCCTGCACACAGGCACTCGTAGAGTGTTTGGCGTAGGTTGGCGACCTCTAGTCCCAGACCCGAAGAAGCATTGGCCTGAGCATCGGTGTCTACAATGAGCACACGGCGCTCAAGCGAGGCAAGCGATGCTGCTAAGTTGATGGCTGTTGTGGTTTTACCCACTCCGCCTTTTTGATTGGCTAATGCTATAATTCGACCCATATCTTATCTCTTTATCTAACGTAATATTCCTCCAAAATTATACATTTTGGGCCAACTCTCCCTCATTCTTTGGACACCGAAATCTGAAGCTACTGTGACCAAGTCGTATAGTCTAGGCTGTTTGCTGCAGCAATGTGTCTGACATAGAGAGATGCTCAAGAGAAGTGTAGGCTAGCGCTCTAGTTCCTTGAGGTTCTCAAGCTTCTTGCGCTGCATAAACTCGTAGATGCCCTCGAGGTGCTCGACTACTTTACCTCCACCGAATTCGTACACCTTAGATACTAAGCCATCGAGGAAGTCACGGTCGTGTGACACTACGATGAGTGTGCCATCGAAGTTGAGTAGTGCCTGTTTGAGCACTTCCTTCGTTTTCATGTCGAGGTGGTTTGTTGGCTCGTCAAGAATGAGCAGGTTGTATGGCTCGAGCAAGAGCTTCAGTAGGGCTAGGCGTGTTCTTTCTCCACCACTTAGCACCTTAACCTTCTTATTAGACGCTTCGCCGCCGAACATGAAAGCCCCTAGTAGATCCTTAATCTTCGTTCGTATTTCACCCTCAGCCACATCATCAATCGTTTGGAATACTGTCAGATTTTCGTCTACGGCTGCAGCTTCGTTCTGTGCGAAGTAGCCAATCTTGACGTTGTGGCCGATGTTTAGTTCGCCTCCATGCTCTAGCTCCTTCATGATGCAGCGCACCAGCGTACTCTTCCCCTCTCCATTCTTGCCGACGAAAGCGATTTTATCCCCTCGCTCAATTGTTAGATTTACCCTGTCGAAAATTTTCTTCTCTCCAAATGACTTCTCCACATCGCTCATCATAACTGGATAGTTGCCCGAGCGTGGAGCTGGCGGGAAGCGTAGTCTAATGGCCGATGTGTCGATTTCGTCCACCTCAACTAGCTCGAGCTTCTCTAGCATACGCACTCGGCTCTGCACTTGATTGGTCTTGGAGTACGTCCCTTTGAAACGCTCGATGAAGTCTGTCGTCTCGGCGATGAATTTCTGTTGTTCCTCGTAAGCCTTTTGTTGCTGTTCACGACGCTCAGCCCTTAGGCGTTGATATTCGGTATAATTGACCTTGTAGTCGTATAGACGCCCCATCGTGATCTCAAGTGTACGTGTCGTGATGCGATCGACGAAAGCACGGTCGTGGCTGATTACTACGACTGTCTGATTGTTCTCGACGAGGAAGTCCTCCAGCCACTGAATGGACTCGATATCGAGGTGGTTGGTGGGCTCGTCTAGCAGGAGGACATCGGGTTTGCGTAGGAGGAGCTTAGCTAGCTCGATACGCATACGCCACCCACCGCTAAACTCCGAGGTTTGGCGTGTGAAGTCGCTGCGCTTGAAGCCTAAGCCCAGTAGTGTGCGTTCGATCGCTTTGTCGTAGTTGATCTCCTCAATCGCATAGAATTTCTCCCCGAGCGCAGATACTTCCTCGATGATCGCCATATACTCGTCGCTGTCGTAGTCGGTACGCACCTCGAGCTGATGGTTGAGCTCTGCCATACGTGCCTCCATCTCGTGCAGATGGGCGAAGGCTTGCTCTGTTTCTTCGAATACGGTGCGCCCATCTTCTGTGAGCAATTGCTGTGGCAGGTAGGCTACCTTAACGTCCGTGGGGACATTGACACGGCCTCTGGAGGGCTCTCGCACACCTGCTAGTATCTTGAGCATCGTGCTTTTGCCTGCTCCGTTCTTCCCCATTAGGGCGATGCGATCTTTGGGGTTGATCACAAAAGATATGTCGGAGAAGAGTGCGCTACCTCCTATCTCGACTGTTAAGGCGTCTACTGATATCATTGCTTTCGTCTATATATATTTACGTTGGAGGCACAAAGATACGGATAATTGGATAGAAACAGTCGCCCGTATCGGCTAGTATTAGTCAAGGTATTAAATGCTTTCAAGAGGGACATCGTCGTATACAAACGGCTCGATTTGCTTGGCAACATTTGTGCCGCATGCCCTGCTTCTTCGTCTTGCTTCCTTGCCTTAGTATCCTTCCCATAGATTTAGTTTTGGCGCTTTGCATTTTGCACAATCTGAGGTGTCTAAAAGGGGCTGCGCCAAAAGTTAATTTGGACACAGCCCCTTTCGGATTGGTTCGCTTGCTATCCTAGAGGATATTTACCCAGCGCACGTATGCAAAGTCCATACGGTGAGGTAGCCCATCGTGTCGAGGCAGTATGCGTAGAGCCACCTTGTAGTGTCCCGGACGCTTGTTCATGAGTTCTATGCTGTAGACCTCCATTGTCCCTTCTGTAGCCGAGAGGTCTAGAGCCTCGGTCTCAACGAAGTGTAGTTGGCCATTTTCGTCTGGCTTGGCGAAGACAAGCTCCACATCGAGCTTAGCTTGTAGACGTCCCTTATCGAGTTTTAGGGATAGGACACCACTCGTGTCGATGTCACGCTGTCCTGCATTGAAGCCAAGAGTGCCTGCATCGCTGATCTCTAGGATCTGAATATCCTCCCAGTGAGCTGCCACTTCCTGTTTCCATGCTACGAGTGAGCGAGCCACGGCGTGGTCATCGGCATGTAGATGTGCCGAGCGCTTGGCTAGCTTGCAGTAGAAGCGCTCGAAGTAGTCGTCCATCATACGACGCATCGTATAGTGTGGAGCGATGAAGTTGAGTGAGTTCTTGACAAACTGCATCCATGCCTCGCTGAATGGCTTCTCTTGTCGGCCATCGAAATGTAGGGGTAGGATCTCACGCTCGAGCATATCATAGATGGTCGTAGCATCGAGCTTGTCTTGCAGTGACTGATCTTGGAAGGTCCGCTTCTCCGTCAGAGCCCAACCTGCGCCGGGTCTGTAGCCCTCGTACCACCAACCGTCGAGCACGCTGAGGTTGAGTACGCCATTCATCTCTGCCTTCTCACCCGATGTGCCGGAGGCCTCAAGCGGACGAGTAGGCGTATTCATCCAGATATCTACGCCAGCGATGAGCTTGCTCGCTAGACGCATATCGTAGTTCTCTAGGAAGATAATCTTGCCGAGGAACTCTGGGCGACGGCTAATCTCTAGGATATGCTTGATGAGTCCTTGACCACCGCCATCGGCAGGGTGAGCCTTACCGGTGAAGAGGAACTGTACGGGGTACTTCTCGTTATTGACGATACGGCTCAAGCGCTCTAGGTCGGTAAAGAGCAGGTGCGCACGCTTGTAAGTGGCGAAGCGACGTCCGAAGCCGATGAGCAGGGCATTGGGGTTGATGCCGTCTAGAATGGCCTTAGTTACCTCTGGCGTGCTGCTATTCTTGATCCAACGCTTTGCGTAATGCTTGCGGATATAGTCGATGAGCTGGAGCTTCTGGTTGTGGTGGATCTCCCAAATCTCCTCGCTGGGGATCTGCTGGATCTTGCCCCAAACCTCTTCCTTCGTCTGATTCTTGACAAAGTCCTTGCCGAAGTGCTTGGCGTAGAACTCCTGCCACTGAGGTGCTGCCCATGTAGGCATATGCACACCGTTGGTTACGTAACCCACGTGTAGCTCCTCGGCGAAGAAGCCTTTCCATACTGGAGCGAACATCTGCTGCGATACCTTGCCGTGTAGTTTACTTACACCATTGGCTTCCTGACAGGTATTCAGGGCGAAAGTGCTCATTGAGAACTTCTCGTCCGTACCGGGATTTTCGCGTCCCATGTCCATAAACTCCTGCCAAGAGATACCCAAACGCTGGGGTACGTGCCCGAGGTATTTACCCATTAGGCCTTCGTCGAAGTAGTCGTGCCCAGCAGGTACTGGGGTGTGTACGGTATAGAGCGAGGAGGCGCGTACTAGCTCAAGGGCTAGGTCGAATGGGTGCTTCTCCTTTTCTACATAGTCGAGTAGGCGCTGCACGCTCATGAAGGCGGCATGCCCCTCGTTCATGTGGTAGACTTCTTTCTTGATGCCGAGCTTATTGAGCAGTAAGACACCACCGATACCGAGCAGATACTCCTGCTTCATGCGGTTCTCCCAGTCGCCACCATACAGCTGGTGTGTGATGCTGCGATCCCACTCACTATTTAGACCATTGTCTGTGTCGAGTAGGTAGAGGCTGATGCGCCCTACACGCACACGCCAGACGTAAGAATATACGATGTGGCTAGAGTAGGGGACTTCTAGCACTACGGGGCTGCCGTCCTCGTTCATTAGCTGCTCGAGGGGTAGCTGAGTGAAGTCTTGAGCTTCGTACTGGGCAATCTGTTCGCCAGCTGGGCTCAGAGCTTGTGTGAAGTAACCATATCTATATAGGAACCCAACGGCCGTCAGACGGACATTGCTGTCACTTGCTTCTTTGAGGTAGTCACCTGCCAGTACGCCTAGACCACCAGAGTAGATCTTCAGCACATTGGTCAGACCATACTCCATACTCATATAGGCTACAGAGGGGCGCTCCTCGTCTGCAGGTTCGTCCATATAGGCACGGAAATCGGCATAGACACTGTCGATCTCTTTGAGTAGGTCTTGGTCAGCTGTGATTTTGCGTATTTCCTCGCCTGTAAGCAGGCGAGTTAGTTTCACAGGGTTGCCCTCTGTGCTATCCCATAGTTCTGGAGAGATACGCTTGAATAGGTTCTGAGCCTTTGGTGTCCATACCCACCAGAGGTTATGCGCTAGCTCATCGAGTTTGCTGAGTTCGGCTGGCAGCTTGGCGTACGTATATACGTCGGCCCACACCGCCTGATTGGTGCTCTTAGGTCTAATCATACTTTTATGTCTAGTGTTGTAGCTTCAAATGAGCCACAAAGGTAGCTCAAACTTTCTAAATAACAGAAAACTTAGCAGAGCTGTATATGCGGGGTATTAGTAGGTATTGAGGCGGAAAAATGAAGAAATTGATTTTAGCTAGTTGGGAAGTGCTTTTTTGAGGCCTATTGGGGTTGCGATGTGGAGGAGGCACTTTTCGCTTTTTCTGTTAATTAATGTTAATGGGTTTGGCTCCAATTTGGCTAACTCACGAAGCGGTTTGGGTCTTTTGCTTCGGTTGTTGGAGAAAGTTGAAGGGAAGATTTCTGCGGATTGATGGACTAATCTGCTGAGATGTGTCCTACAAACCGAAAAGATTGATGGGAAGAAACACAGAAAAAGTATGGCGATCTTAAAGGAAACTAACTAGATCTGTGTTTTATCAGTTTGTCTTTTAGTTTATTATGAAGTGTCCGTTTGGGGCGGGTGTTTTCACTAGACTGGGGACTAAGTGCCCAAATAGGGTCGGACGCAATAGAGAGCCTCCTAGGGGCCAAAGACGAGGTTTGCGTCTTTGTGGCTAGACTTAATAAGTCAGCCCATCAATAATCCGAAAAGTGAACGAAAATCTAAATTTTGTCCACGTGCTCGATCTGTCTTGAAGGCATATTGCGAGGTACCAACTTAGGCTCTTCGTCTAGAAGTGACACCTCTCTAGAGCAAGCCCTAGTTGAGGTTCCTCGGAGCTTCAGCCTAGAGGGACAAAACGAATAGGCCTGTGGGTGTGTTGATGAGTATAGGTAGGTTGGGAATGAGTAAAGTGTTTCCTACCTTTGTGCTAGTAATGAAATAAGTAATAGATGAGGCAATCAATTAGATACATATATACATATTTAGTCTTATTTATCGTTTCGGCTACGGGTAGTCTGGTTGCCCAGAGTACAGATACGGTTCACTACAATCTGGATAGCCTGCTTGCCAAGACTTCCTCCTCTCAGGCGTACTATGCCCCAAGCCCTCTTGTGGATAGTGCTCTGTTAGATTTGGTGCATCAGGCAGAGCAATCCCCCCTAATCGAATATCTACAAGTGGGAGATCTGGGTACGAAAGACCAAGCGCCATCTATCCTCGCCTACAAGATGTGTCTACCCCTTACGACCAAATACAAGACAGTGCAGGAGATAGGTAAGCCCTTGGCGCCTCTGTCCTTCTCGGTCGATGGACCCACTTACCGCGCTAAGGCTACAACCTATGAGCTACCGATACCTAAGTTTGCCCCCGATCTTGAGCTCAAACTTAGGTTGATGAACCATACTATGTTTGCTCTGCAGAGGGAGCGTGTAGATCTCTTCCACTATGGGGCAGAGGCACTCGGGACTAGAGAGGCACTCGGCATCTCTAACCTCAGCACCAATCCGCAGATGCTTGAGCAGCGCTTTGAGCAGCGTAGCGTTAAGCAGCTAGCAGAGGTACTACAGCTACAAGAGATTGAGCGTAGATACTGGATACCGGCCTTCGAGTGTAGCGCACAGTTCTCGCAGAATCATGTTTCGGATAACTGGCACAAGGGCGGTTCGTCCAACCTAAACCTCATCATGCGGAGCTATGCCTCGATGACCTATCTCAAGAAGTCTGTCAACTGGAAGACCGAGCTGGAGAATAAGCTCAGCATATATAATACGGATAAGTCGGAGAAAGACCGAGTGCGGAGCTTCCGCATCGCCGATGACCTATTGCGTCTGCGTAGCAACTTCGGCCTCAAGGCAAGTAAGCGCTGGTTCTACACCCTCGATGCTGAGGCACGCACGCAGTTGCTGAATAACTACAAGGGCAATACCAATATCCTACAGTCTGCGCTGCTTGCCCCTATGACCCTCAATATAGGTCTTGGTATGAAGTTCGACTACAGCAGTAAGTCCACCCGTGTCTACCGGCGCAAGTTTGCTTACTCAATGAACTTGGCGCCCATATCCTACACCTACCGCAGTACGGCTCGTCGAGATATTGACCTAGGGCGCCATGGTTTGGCAGAGGATAAGCTAGCGTTTCATCGTTTTGGCTCGACCCTTAGGGCAAGTATGCAGTGGGATATCAATATGAATGTGACTTGGCAATCTCGCCTATACTTCAATACATCTTACGCCAACGTAGAGGCAGAGTGGGAGAATACCTTGGATATGAAGATCGGGCGCTACTTCTCTACACGCATCAATGTACAGCTACGCTACGATGATGCCGTGCGCCCCGCTCAGGGTTGGAATAGATATTTGCAATTTAACGAGCTGATTAGCTTCGGGTTTAACTATAGACTATAAAATAATCGTTCAATGAAAATAGACGTCAAACGAACAAATCTTATCCTCAAAGTCATCGCTGCGGTGGTCGTCGTTGGGGCTGCTGTCTGGTGTATCTGGCTCAATGATGCCCAGAGAATCGTAGTAGCAGGAGGAGCTGTACTAGGGCTAGTCAATCTGCTTGGTCTGGCTTATTTCTTCAACAAAAATATGCGGCCACGTCGCTGAGGACTTCGGAGTAATGATTGCATTCTACACAGACGAGGATGTCCGTTTGCCTCGTATTCCTAGGCGCATACTCAAGCGCTGGCTCACCGAGGTGGCTCGTAGCCATGGCAAGCGTGTGGGCGACCTTTGTTATCAGTTTTGCTCGGATGAGCGCATCTTGCAGGTCAATCGTGAGTTTCTCGATCACGACTACTACACCGACATCATTACGTTTGATGAGAGCGAAGGCGATCGCATCTCTGGCGATATGCTCATCAGTCTAGACACGGTGGCGAGCAATGCAGAGCAACTAGGGATAGAATCGCTTGATGAGCTGTATCGTGTCATCGTACATGGCTTGCTTCATTTGGCTGGTTTGGGGGATAAAACCCAAGCCGAAGAGAAGCAGATGCGTGCTGCCGAAGATAAGGCACTGCTTCTGCTAAGGCAGATGCTCAGTGAGAGCCGCTAAGGCTGATTGGATTTACTAATAGTAGGATATACAAATCTAATTGGATAAGGGGCGAGATTGCTCTAGCTTTGCAGTATCATTAGTTACAAAACCATATTAATCGAACAAAACAATGAGCATTATCAATAGCCAGTTGCCAGAATTTAAGGTTCAGGCTTATCGTAAGGGAGAAGGCTTCGTAACCGTATCACACGAAGACCTCAAGGGTAAGTGGTCTGTATTCTTCTTCTACCCAGCAGACTTCACGTTCGTTTGTCCTACAGAGCTAGCTGACCTTGCCGACAACTATGCAGAGTTCCAAGCTTTAGGTGTGGAGATTTACTCGATTAGCACCGATACGCACTTCGTACACAAGGCTTGGTCAGATACGACAGACACGATCAACAAGATTCAGTACACTATGCTCGCAGATCCTACCGGTCATCTAGCTCGTGCTATGGGCGTGATGATTGAGGAGGAGGGTATGGCCTATCGTGGTACTTTCGTCTTCAACCCAGACGGTCAGGTTAAGATCGCGGAGATCCATGACAATGGTATCGGTCGTGATGCTCAGGAGCTGCTTCGCAAGATTAAGGCCGCTAAGTTCGTTCACGAACACCCCGGTCAGGTTTGCCCAGCTAAGTGGAAGGAAGGCGACGCTACCCTCAAGCCAAGCATCGATCTAGTTGGTAAGATCTAGAGTACTCAAGAGCTAATTACTTAACACTACTTATGGCAAGAGGAATAGTAGGCGTTGCCTCTGTCCTCTTGCCTTTTTTTGTATCAAATCATATTACGACTATGCGACTAGAACAAGCTGTACTCGATCAGCTCCGCAGCATATTCGCTGCGCTAGAACATAAATATACGCTTCGGGTAAGCGCCACGCCAGACAGCAAGGGGCAGGAGCTAACCGAGATGATTATTGACTTCGCCTCTACGAGCGACAAGATAGAGGTCGAGGTATCTCAGACCGATGAGTTGCGTCTTACCATTTGGCGAGATGGGCAAGATACTGGTGTGAGCTTCCGTGGTATCCCTACGGGGCATGAGTTTACCAGCCTTATTCTTGCTGTCTTCAATGCCGATGGTAAGGGTAAGAATCTCCCCGACGAGATACTGCTTCGCCGCATCAAGGCTCTCCAGAAGCCAATCAAGCTGACTTCCTACGTGTCGCTTACTTGTACCAACTGTCCCGAGGTCGTTCAGGCGATGAACCTAATAGCCCTTATTGCAGGCGAAGGCGTTACGCACGAGATGGTAGATGGGGCTGTGTACCAAGACGAAGTGAATGCTCGCAAAATCTCTGCCGTACCGACCGTATATGTTGGCGACGAAATCCTACACATTGGTCAGAGTAATCTAGGTGAGCTACTCGTCAAACTCGAGGAGAAGGTGGGCAAGGACGAGCAGGCCTCGGTCGAGCTTGTCCGCAAGGAGTACGACCTCGTGGTCGTTGGTGCGGGTCCAGCGGGCACTGCTGCGGCTATTTACTCGGCTCGTAAGGGGCTCAAGGTTGGCCTTGTCGCAGAGCGTGTGGGAGGTCAAGTCAATGAAACGACGGCTATTGAGAACATTCCCTCCGTGGCTAGGACAACGGGTACCCAGCTTGCCGCAGACCTCAAGCTACACGCCAGCGAGTACAGCATCGATATCTTGGAGCAGCGCCGAGTGGAGTGCGTGGAGCTTGTAGGCGAGTTCAAGGAGATTAAGACCTCTTTTGGCGAAGTGCTGGTTGCTCCTCAGGTGATTATCGCCACCGGTGCTGCTTGGCGTCGTCTAGGTGTACCGGGTGAGGCGGAGCATATCGGCCGTGGTGTAGCTTTCTGCCCCCATTGCGACGGTCCATTTTTCAAGGGTAAGGATATTGCGGTAGTAGGAGGCGGTAACTCTGGTATTGAGGCTGCGATAGACTTGGCTGGTATCTGTAAGAGCGTTACCGTGCTAGAGTTTGCCGATACGCTCAAGGCCGACACTGTACTACAGGACAAGCTCATGACTCTGCCCAACGTTACGGTACACAAGAGCGTTGCTACGCAAGAGGTTGTAGGCGATGGTACGGGTATCTCAGCCCTCAAGGTAGCTCCTCGTGACGGCAGTGTGCCTTTTGATCTAGCTGTCAATGGTGTCTTTGTGCAGATCGGTCTTGCACCCAATACCCAAGTCTTCGACGGTATCGTAGAGCGTAATAAGATGGGCGAGATCGTCATTGACGAGCGCTGTCGTACCTCGGTCGATGGTATCTATGCGGCAGGCGACTGCTCGACTGTACCTTACAAGCAGATCGTGATCGCAATGGGCGAGGGCGCTAAGGCCGCTCTAACGGCTTTCGATGACCGCATCCGCTGTGGTCAGAGCTGGGACGCTCAGAAGTAACAGAGCTTTGTAGCCACCGAGCTGCTCAATAGAAAGAGCCGCAAGCACTAGACGATGCTTGCGGCTCTTTCTGTGTTTGTCTACTGACCTATGCCATGGGAGGTCTGGGAGTATCTATTACTTCTTCGCATCAATCACCTTGAGCATCTCCTCTACGGCACGCTTGAGCTGTGTGTCTTGACCTGTGAGGTAATCTTCTGGGCTATTGTAAACTTCGATGTCTGGCTGTAGCTCCATATTCTCCAGAGCTCGGCCTTGGAGGTCTTGGCAGGTTACCTGTGGCACACCGAAGACTAAGCTGTTGTTGAACATTCGCTCCCACCATACAGCCGTCATCGTCCCCGGTACTGGCGCACCAATCAGCTTGCCGATGCCTAGCTCTTTGTACACCCAAGGGAAGCCGTGCCCATTGCTGTAGTTGCCTTCGCTCATCAATACGCAGCTGGGCTTGCTCCACTGCATGAATGGGTCGTCGCCAATGTACTGCCCACGTGGGTTGAAGGTGAGATACTTGCGTCCGCTGAGCAAGATCGCTAGATCCTCGTGTAGCCAACCGCCCCCGTTGTAGCGCGTATCAACGATAACGGCTTCTCTATTACGGTACTTACCCATTAGGTCTTTGAATACTGTGCGGAAGCTGGGGCTATTCATCTGTCTAACGTAGACGTAAGCAACCCTAGAGTTACTCCACTTATCTACTAGGTCGGCACGCTGCTTGAGCCAACGCTCATAGAGTAGCTCTCGCTCGTGGTAGAAGGTAATTGGTTTGACCAAGACCTCGCTTGTTTTACCCGTGCGCAGGTCACGCAGGCCGAGGAGTGTTTTCTTACCAGCTTTGCCCTGCATATAGTAGGCGAGGGCTCGATTGGCTTCGATCTCTTGACCATCGATGCTCTCGATGACCATACCTTCCTGCACTTTCCCCTCGGCCAGAGCTAGAGGACTACCGGGCATAATCTCCTCAATGAGAAAGCCCGCACCCTCGTACTTGCCGTCGAAGAAAGCTCCTAGACGCCCCGTAGCCCTAGATGTCCCTGCGGACATGGCACGGGCACCTGTGTGAGAAGCGTTGAGCTCACCAAGCATCTCGCTGAGCATCTCGGAGAAATCCCTATTGTTATTGATGTGAGGAACGAATTTAGCATACACAGAACGGTACTTCTGCCAGTCTACACCGTGTAGCTTGGGGTCGTAGAACTTGTCTAGGACTTGCTGCCAAACATGAGAGAAGACGTGCTCACGCTCGGCCATGGGCTTCTGCTCAAACTCGGCGGTGATGTTGATTGGCTTGAGGCTTGTGCCGTCAAGTTTCTTCAGACCATTGAAGCTAGCGAGGAATAGTGTCTTGCCGTCTGCTGCCATCTCTAGCGCACCTCCATTGGCTTGAGGTACGAGCACCTTGGTTGTGCGCTCTACGACGTCATATTCCCAGAGGTCTATGCTGCTCTCAAAGCGAGCGATGTAGTAGACCTTGGTACCCTCTTTGTTCATTGCTGCGTCTAGGATAGCACCAGAGGCTCTCGTTAGGCGAAGGGTACGGCGCTCACGTTGCTCTAGGTCTAGGCTAGAGATCTCTGCGTTAGGCTTAGTGGAGGCATCGTCGGTCTTTTTCTTATCCTTAGCCTTCTTACTTTTCTTCTTGTTCTTGGCCTCTTCTTCTTTTTTCTTCAGCTTGTCGGCCTCTTCTTTGAGCTCTTTGTCTATGGCTCGCTCTTCCTTGGTCTTGATGAAATCCTCGTAGGCTTTATGGTCGAGGAACATCAGATATAAGTCTTGGGTAGCTCCCCAGCTGCCGTGGCTACGGTAGCCAGCTCGATCACTTCCGAATAGAATTGCCTTGCCGTCTAGTACCCACCGACCACTACCGTCGTTGTAGCCGCTCTGCGTTAGGTTCACTTTCAGCCCGCTGCCATCGGCGTTGTAGACTGCGCAGTCTACATGTGTCCATCCACCATTGCCCATATAGTTCGTCATGATGTATTTGCCGTTGGGGCTCCATACGAAGTCTTGGTCGCCGTCTGTGTAGGAGTAGTTGATGTGCTCGGGCATTACGATACGCTCTTTGCCACTTTTGAGGTTGAGCACGACGATGCTTGTGCGGTTGCGTAGGAATGCGATCTCTTTGCCGTCGGGGCTAAACTGTGGCTGGAAGGAGGGGAGAGTGCCCTGTGTGAGCTGCTTCTCTCGGATCTCTTTGGCGTAGGCGAAATTGATATCGTCCTTACGTACCAGCTCGTTCTGGAAGAGTTGCCACTGTCCGCCTCTCTCGCCTGCGTAGACAATACTTCGGCCGTCGGGGGCGAAGTCTACTGAGCGTTCCTGCTCAGCTGTGTTGGTAATGCGCTTGGTCGTCCCGAACTCTACATTGACCACATAGACATCGCCTCGCTCTACGAAAGCAATTTCCTTACCCGAGGGAGCAACCGAAAAAGAGCTGATAGCATTGCCTCGTAGGATATGTGGTATCATAGCTCGCTCCTCGGCATCGAGTACAATATCTATATTGACTAGCTGAGGCTGACTGCCATCACGCATCGTATATATCTGTCCGTCGTAGCCGAAGCAGAGGGTGCCGTCGGAGGCTCGACTCAAGAAGCGAACAGGATTGCCAGAGAAGGTCGTGAGCTGCCTGTCCTTAGCTGAGGGGAGTGCTTGGGCTCTGTGGTAGACGTTGAATGTGCCGTCCTGCTCGCTCAGATAGTAAAAACCTCCTTGTCCGTCCCAAATGGCATTGCGATCTTCACCCGAGAAGGTCGTGAGCTTCTGATATCGTCCTTCTTTGTTGATGTGCCAGATATTGCGAGCGATCGAGGAGGTGTGGTGCTTGCGCCAATAGTCTTCGTATCCTTTGACGTCGGTGTATAGCACTTCTCCCGAGTTCGACAGGCTGAGGCCGTCCATCGGGATTGAATTCCATAGCTTAGGGCGGCCACCCGTAGTCGGCATCGCAAAGGTTTGAGCAAACATACCACTAGGATACAGATCGAACTGACGGTCTGGCATCAAGTAGGTTTGGAAGAGTACAATGCCATTATCGACAAAGGCAACAGGCCGCTCGCTGCCACTACCTACGGTCAGACGCCTGGGCGTTCCGCCTTCAGCAGGCATAATATAGAGATCATCTGTCCCCTCCCGATCGCTAGAGAAGGCGATTTGTTTGCTATCGGGGCTCCAGACAGGCGCTGTGTCGTAGGCGGCATTGGAGGTTAGCCGTTGCGCACGTCCTCCGGAACTCGATACGGAGTAGATATCGCCTTTGTAACAGAATGCGATGGTCTTGCCGTCGGGGCTGATGCTTTGATGCCTAAGCCATAGAGGCGCACTCTCGCTAGCCCAAGCCAGAGAGCCAATACAAGCTAGAGTGGCTAATAACCGATGTTTCATTTTGATTAGATGCGTTTATAGTGTTAATAATAATGTTATCAAGCAGTTTCCTCAAACGATAACAAAGCTAACCAAAGATATTCAATACACAAACCTCGCTACTGTGACAACCCGCATTTGCTGTTTACACTATCCATATAGGCTATTAGGCTGTTTTGATGGTAGGTTAAGGCTCTTAGGTTGGGTATATATGTCATAAGACTTGATTACAGACGTCTAAAAAGTGGTTCATCCTAGAATCCATCATCACGCAGAACCTCGGATGAAACAAAAAATGTTTGGGCTAATTCTCTGAATTTCTTCCCATCAATCTTTTGGGATTGTAGGACAGATTTAAGCAAATTAGTCCATCAATCTTTAGCAATCTTCCCACTAATTTGGAGAATAAGGTGCAGAAGGGCTTTTTCTCTGATTGGTTTGCTTGTCCCAAATAAGGAATAATTCGTTTGCAAACCTTAACAGAAAAGATTAAAACTTAGTTTATCGCTCGTTAGTAATGAGAGAAGTATGAAACTTCGGCGCAATGTGGTATCTTTGGGTTCGCAAGACGAAGAAATTATCAACCCCTAATTATATAGTACAGTATTCATGAACCTAAAAACTCTCTATGCCGTACTGCTGGGCTCGACTATGTCGGTAGCCTCGCTTTCGGCACAGCGTATTCATCAGACGCTGGAGAAGGACTGGCGCTTTACTCGTGCCGATGATCCCGCCTCTATGCGTCTAGATTTCAATGATCGTAAGTGGGAGAGCGTCCGTGTACCTCACGACTGGGCAATTTATGGTCCATTCAGCTTCGACAATGACAAGCAACACCTCGCTATTACCCAAGATGGCCAGAAGGAGGCTATGGAGCATGCGGGGCGTACGGGAGGTCTGCCCTTCGTTGGGGTGGGCTGGTACCGACGTAGTTTGGAGCTACCCAGTGACTTGTCGGGCAAGCGTGTCAAGCTCATTTTCGATGGAGCGATGAGTCAGGCTCGTGTCTATGTCAATGGCCAAGAAGTAGGCTACTGGCCTTATGGATACAATTCTTTCTATTTGGATATTACCCCCTATGTACATGCTGGAGGTAAGAACGTAGTGGCTGTTCGCCTTGAGAATAAGCACGAGAGTAGCCGTTGGTATCCGGGGGCAGGGCTGTATCGCAATGTACATCTTGAGATTACCAACGATATACATATTGCACACTGGGGTAACCAAGTGCAGACGCCGATCATTGAGGAGGAGTATGCTCGTGTAGAGGTACGTACTGTGGTACGCAACCTCTCAACCCTTGGTCAAGGCGAGATTGATGTGATTACCTCACTGATAGATCCGTCGGGGCGTGTCGTCTACAAGACTGGCGCATCTGGCTACTTCAGCCAGCACAATAGGGACTCGGTCTATCGTGGTCATCTGATTGCCCCCAAGCCTAAGCTGTGGGATATCAAACAACCACACCTATATAAGTACGCCATAGAGCTACGTCAGGGGGATAAACTCCTCGATAGTGATACGACTACTTTTGGTATTCGCTCCATCAAGATGGTGCAGAATGAGGGTTTTTACCTCAATGGTCGCAAGGTTAAGTTCCAAGGGGTCTGCCTGCATCACGACCAAGGCCCTCTGGGCGCTGTGGTTAATGAGGCGTCCTACCGCAGGCAGATACGCATCATGCAGGATATGGGCGTTAATGCAATCCGCACGAGCCACAACATGCCTGCACCTGAGTTCGTTCGCCTATGTGACGAAATGGGTATGATGGTCATGGCTGAGAGCTTCGATAGCTGGCGCATACCCAAGGTCCCCAACGGATACAACCTGTACTGGGACGACTGGTATGAGAAGGATTTGGTCAATCTGCTTCATCAGTTCCGTAACAGCCCCTCGGTAGTTATGTGGTGTATCGGTAACGAAGTGAGTGAGCAGTGGCACCCCGATGGCTCTAAGCGTGCCTATACGCTACAGAATATCTGCCATAGAGAAGACCCAACTCGTCCAGTAACCAATGGTATGGATAGTCCTCTATCGGTAATCAAGAATGGTATGGCTGCCGTCATGGAGGTGCCGGGCTTCAACTACCGTCCACATCTGTACGACACGGCGCATCGTGTACTCCCACAGGGCTTCATTCTCGGTAGCGAAACAGCCTCTACACTCAGCTCTCGTGGGGTGTATAAATTCCCCGTGGAGCGGAAAAGTATGGCCAAGTATCCCGATCACCAAGCCTCTAGCTACGATGTGGAGCACTGCGGCTGGAGCAACCTGCCAGAGGACGACTGGATACGTCATGATGACCTACCATGGGCCATGGGTGAGTTTATCTGGACGGGCTTCGACTACATCGGCGAGCCAACACCCTACTATAGCGATTGGCCCAGCCACAGCTCTCTATTCGGAGCCGTAGACCTAGCGGGTATCCCCAAGGATCGCTTTTATCTCTATCGCAGCCATTGGAATAAGGAGGCCTCTACACTACACATACTCCCTCACTGGACATGGCCGGGCCGTGAAGGACAGGTAACTCCGATCTTTGTCTACACCAGCTACCCAGAGGCAGAGCTATTCATCAATGGCAAGAGCCAAGGTAAGCTCAAGAAAGATCCGAGCATTGGCATTGATGCGACTGAGAATGATGAGGACAAGAAGAACTTCACACGCCAGAAGCGCTATCGTCTGATGTGGCTAAATACGAAGTATGAGCCGGGTGTGGTACAGGTCGTAGCATATGGCAAGGACGGTCGCTCGGCAGAGATTAAGGAGATCCGCACTGCTGGCAAGCCCGATAGACTGGAACTCGTGGTCGATCGCAGAGAGATCAAGGCTGATGGTAAGGATATTGCCTTCGTGACGGTTCGCCTCGTGGATAAGGACGGTAACCTTATCCCCAATGATCAGCGCTTGATTAACTTCAAGGTCAAGGGAGCTGGTCGATTTAGAGCAGCAGCCTCTGGCAATCCAGCTTCTCTCGACTTATTCCACGAGCCACAGCATCACCTCTTCTCGGGTATGCTTACCGCTCTTGTTGAGAGTGGAGAGCGTGCCGGAGAGATTACCTTCACGGCATCGGCCAAGGGTGTGAAGTCTGCGAGCATCACCATTCGCACCAAGTAGCCTATCTAGGGTTACTTGAGTCCTAATTCGTAATTATTTAGTAGTTTTGAAGTCTACCTCGGGGGCGTCCCCAAGGTGGACTTCATCGTTATTATGAATGCTCGTAAGACGCTCTATACTCTAGCTGGGCTACTACCTCTCGTCTATGTGCTCGGTGCACTATCGGCTTGTGGAGATCAACGGGACCTATTCCCTATACCACAGGCACGAGATGGGTATAGCTATTCTCTCTCGGCAGACACCATACAGATGGACACGCTGCCCTCTCTACATCTGTCCTCGACCTACAACCTACGTATTTATAATCCGAGTAAGCAGACCATTCGGCTCAAACGTATCGCCCTTAGAGGAGGGCAGGAGCGAGGTTATCAGATGAATGTAGATGGCCGAGCAGGTACCAGCTTCGGTAATCTAGAGATTGCCCCTCGAGATAGTGTTTTTGTTTTTGTGCGTGCCTTGCTCCCAGAGGGTTCTTCAGATCTGCCGACCGAGGTCAAGGACTCCATCATCATAGAGGAACAGACGGGTAGAGAGCGCTATATCCCTATTATCGCCGTTAGACTAAACGTGGAGCGGCTACAAGTGCTCCATATTACTGCAGACACTGAGCTTGCTTCACCACGGGCTCTGCTTATAGAGGATAGCATTGTAGTCGAGCCCGGAGTCAGACTTCTCATTAAATCTCCAGCTCGAGTCTTGATGTCGTCGGACGCATATATGAGGATTAATGGCCGCTTGGAGGTCAAAGCTAGTGCAGATCAACCAGTACGTATCGGTAGCCTGCGTTGGGATCAGTTTTTGCCACGTATTCCCTACACACGAGTTGCTGGGCAATGGGGAGGCATTATTTTGGGTTCGTCTGCTACGGCAGACCTAGAGGGACTTCATTTGACCAATAGTAAGTGGGGGATTTATATGCAGGAGCGAGAGAGTGCCAACGATGAGACTGTATTAAGGCTCGACCACTGTCGTCTTCATAATATCAGCGGAGTAGGTATTAGTGCCAATAGAGGACTACACAAGATCCATGATAGTGAGATCTCCAACACACTCGCCTCGTGCCTCTCTCTCTCTGGTGGTCGGTATGAGATAGAGCGGTCAAGCATCATCAATTACTACCCATGGCCCGGTATTCGTGCTGGTGCAGCTATTGTTTATCGAAATGCAGTCGATCGAGACCGTATCGTCAAGGGCATTTCAGGTAGTGCCCTGTATCTGCGGCACTGCGTTGTAGATGGTTCTATGCGTTTAGCGAAGAAGGCTGATAAGTCCGCCACGGGAGGAGAGCTAGACATCTCTCTAGTAGCTCCGGTGAAGCAGGAGCAGGTTATACTGCGGGAGAGCTATCTGCGCTCCATCGACTACAGCTCAAGAGAGGGGTGTAGGGTCGAGCAAATCATTTATACAGACCCCAAGATGCAGCCCGATAGTCTGTATATGTCCTTGGGCGTAGATGCACAGAAGCGTAGGGACTATTTTTTCGATTTTCGTCCTCGGTCTAGAGCTCCTTTTGTGCATCAGAGCCAAGATAACCAAGGATACACAGACCTAGATGGCAGACCTAGATCTACGCCCATGACCTATGGGGCTTATGAGTATCAGCCCAAATCATAGATTGGAAGGGTAAAAGCTACTATGTGATGGATTCGTACAACCTGACAATTATTTGGCTGATTGTAGTCTTCTACTTCGTCACAGTACTTGGAGTAGTGGGTACGGTTTTGAGCGAAAATCGCAACCCACTCAAAGCCTCGGCTTGGGTCTTGATTGTCGTCTTCATTCCCCTAATCGGACTACTGGCTTATGTGCTTTTTGGGCAAGATCAGCGCAGGCTGTATAGGTTAAGTAAGCGCTTCTATCGGCGATTGATGCGGGCGCCCTATCAGCTTTCGGTCCCCAGATACCTAACTACGACAGAAACCATGCTCGAGGATAAGCACAAGCTAATTAGTCTGCTTGAGCACTCGGGTGATGCACCACTCTTGGAGCTACGTAGTAGTGAGATATTCGCATGGGGAGAGCAGATGTATGCACGTATGTTCGAGGATATACGCCAAGCGGAGGAACACATTCATCTGCAAGCCTACATATTTGATGCCGACGATCTTTTTGATCGCCTAGAGGCATTGCTTATAGATCGTGCAGAGGCTGGCGTAGAGGTACGTATTATCTATGATTTCCTTGGCTCGTACGATGTGCCAGAGGCTAGGTGGAAGCAGATGAAGGCGCACGGCATACAGATTTATCCGTTTATGCGTGTGGCTATCCCGCTACTGTCTAGTACGGTGAATTATCGCAATCACCGCAAGGTCGCTGTCATTGATGGGCGTATTGGTTATGTTGGAGGAATGAATTTTGCTCAACGCTACCTTACGGGCAACCATTTGGGTAAGTGGAGAGATACCCATTTTCGTTTAGAGGGGGCGGCTGTCGGAGCTTTGCAGAGTGCTTTTCTACTAGACTGGTATAGTGTGTCTAGGCGTGTGCTCAATATGGAGCGCTACTATGGGCACTACGAGAGTCTTAGTCTGCAGCCTCATAGGTGTATTCAACTTGTGCTCGGAGGGCCTATCAGCAAGTGGCCTACCATAGAGCAGGCCTTTATCTCCATGATACATCATGCTAGGGAGCAGATCCGTATTCAAACGCCCTATTTTCTGCCTACCGATGGGCTCAATAGTGCGCTTATTACAGCAGCACTCTCGGGTGTTAGAGTAGAGTTGATGCTCCCTATTCGTACAGACTCTCGGGCTGCTACGTATGCTACGGCATCTTATCTCGCCGATCTGCTCGAGGCAGGAGTTAGGATATATCAATACGAAGGGGGATTTCTACACTCCAAGCTCATGATGGTCGATGGCGAGATCTCGGCGATTGGTTCGGCCAATATGGACTTCCGGAGTTTGGAGCACAACTTCGAGATCACAGGTATTGCTTATGACAGACAGCTGACTCTAGAGCTGGAGCAGCTATTCGAGCAAGACAAGCAGAGTTGCAGGATTTTGAATAGAGAAGTTTGGGCGTCTAGAGGTGCTAGGCGTAAGGTGCAGGAGTCTGTTATGAGGCTATTTGCTCCTCTACTTTAGAGGAGAAGCTAAAGTAAAGCTAGAATCTAAAGCAAATGGAGAAAATAGTCAGCCTGATGGCTATGGCTAGACCTAGTATCATGACCTCGCTACGGCGGTTGATACGTATCGCAACGTCTAGGTCTTCATGTGTGATCTCTCGATCATGTTCCCCGATAAACGGCTTGTCTACCGTCTGGCCAAAGTAATCGTGAGGGCCACCGAAGCGGCAGTCTAGAATGCCTGCTAGAGCAGCCTCTGGATAGCCAGAGTTGGGGCTGAGATGCTTGCGACCATTGCGCCAGACGAAGCCACCAAGATCTAGGCGGCCTGCTACGATGAGCATGCACAGAGCCGTTAGCCTAGCTGGAATATAATTGACTAGGTCGTCTAGTTTGGCGGAGAAATAGCCATAGTCGGCATAGCGCTCGTTCTTGTAGCCCACCATGGAGTCTTGTGTGTTGATCATTTTGTATGCGACCATGCCGGGAAGGTCGAGTAGCGCCCACCAGAATAGGGGAGCAGTGACGCCATCACTGAGGTTCTCACTCAAGGTCTCTAGTGCCGCAGTACGTACCTCCTGCTCGCTTAGGCTCTGTGTATCTCGCCCAACGATTCGGCCAACTTGCTTTCTCCCTCTCGCTAGAGAAGTCTGCAGGGCCTCAAAGACTAGCTTAACTTCCCGGACGAGTGTTGTCCCCGAGAGCATCAGGAAAGAGATCAGGCTCGTAAAAATGAAGTAAAGAGCCCAAATCCATAGAACCTCTTGAGGACTATCGATAAAGAAACCTAGCGGATGTATGAGTTCAACCAGAATTTGTGCGACATAGAAAGTGGCTAGGACTAGTCCGCCATTGTAGACGGCTCCTTTTAGCCGTCTATTAGTTCCCTTGTTCAATCGATGCTCTCCCCAAGCTATAGCATTGCCCATGCCTACGATTGGGTGCCACCTCGTAGGGTCGGCATACCGGCGGTCTAGTACATAGCCATGTATTATAGCCAAAGCTATCAAGCAGTATAAGCTACTCTTTAGACCAGAAGATAGCGACGGGTTGATTAGGATTGCTAGAACAGCTAATCCGATAGCGGCTAAGGTGCCCAAAAGGCAAGCAAGCAGAAGATGTAGGGAGTATCGCATATCAGACTTAGAAAGTCATTAGGATTGACGAGAGGCGATGCACAGGAAGCCCCATAACATTATAGAAAGATCCCTCAATTAATTGGATTGCTCTATAGCCAATCCACTCTTGTATGCCATATGCTCCTGCCTTGTCTAGAGGGCGATAATGCTCGATGTAGTAATCTATATCTTCTGTAGTAAGATGTGCGAACCTTACTAGTGTTGTGCAAGAGAAACGTTCGCATCGCTCCTGTGTCTGCACGCAAACACCCGTGATAACTCGGTGTTCCTGTCCACTTAGCTTATGGAGCATACTTTTGGCTTCGGATAGATCTTGGGGCTTGCCCAGCACTTCATCGCCTAGTAGCACGATTGTATCCGCCGTAATGAGGAGTGTGTTACGATTCATGCGAGGACTATACGCACCCGCTTTTTGCACAGCGAGATACTCGGGGATTGCTTCTAGAGCCAATTGATTTGGGTAGCTCTCGTCTAGGTCGGGCATAGCATCTTGCCTGAAGGTAATATCCAGTCCTCCTAATAGCTCCACACGACGAGGAGATTGTGACCCCAAGATGATGTCATACTTATTCAAATTCTCCCACATACTACTTGGTAAATGAATCTTTAATTGGATATTACCAGCCGAACCCCTCTCCGAGATCCCACTGATCGTTGGCCTTGAGCGTTTGTTCTATTACATCACGTACCACGCCATATCCGCCATCACATAGGGAGATATAGCGAGCCACCTGCTTGACCTCTGGAGCTGCATCGGCTGGAGCGCAGGGTAAAGCCACTAGGCGCATGATCTCAATGTCGGGGATGTCGTCGCCAATATAAACCATTTGCTGGCGAGTAATGCCGGAGAGTTGTTCTAGCTCCTCTAGCTTCTCCACCTTATCCTTGGCGCGCATATAGATATATTGGACGCCTAATTGCTCGAAGCGCATACGCATCGCATCACTTTGTCCGCCAGAGATGACCGCGATTGTATAGCCTCGCTTGACTGCGTACTGCATAGCATATCCGTCTTTTACATTAACGGTACGCATCGGCATCCCCGATATGTCTACGGGGCTGACTGTGGCACTCACCACACCGTCCATATCAAGGACGAATGCTTTGACTTTTTTTAGGTCAAAAGGAATACTGCTCATCTTTGTCTATTAATCGTTAGCTGGATTTTTGAGGTACATCTGTCCGATACTTTGGCTCAGCATTTGGTATAGCTTAGCCAGATTGGGGTTTACTTCGGAGAGCATCGTTTGGTGTTTGAGCATTGTGGCTTCATCTGCTCTTTTGGCAGGACCAGTCTGCGCCTCTCGAGCTGTCATTACTTTGACTTTGGCTACGGTTTCTTCTATCAAAGGCAGCAGGGCTTTAGGCTCAAGACTATGCCTAAGCATCCAATCCTCCGACAAGGTAAAAAGATGATTGACGAAGTTGCATGCTAGTACAGCTGCTAGGTGTATCTGTTGCCTCTGCTCACTACTCGCTTCGTAAACCAGGGAAGAGAGAGCGGAGGCCAAATGCTCCACTCGCTTCTTAACGAATTCGTTGGCTCCCTCTATGTAGATTGGTAGACTGGACCAGTCCAACCTCCGCTCCTTGCTGAAGGTCTGTAGTGGGTAGAGAACGCCACTGGCTGTATGGTAGGGCAACATAGTGGATAGAGGAACGCTCCCAGCCGTATGGAGCCAGATGCCAGAAGTGGGTGGCATATTTCTCCATACAGTAAGGAGAGCTGAGTCTGATATAGTGAAAATGTAGTAGTCGGCATCTAGAACGATTTCGCTGGTCTGATCTGTAGCTTCAGGCTGAGAGTCTATTGCATCGGCCATCTCACGAGCTTTCTCTAGACGACGACCGTAGATCTGTATGAGTACGAAATCCTCTATTTGGTCTAGGCGTTTGGCCAGATGATAGGCGACGTTGCCTGTGCCCAAGAGGACGACATTGAGTTTACGCTCCATAAATGCCCAATAGCTTTTATTCCTTATCTTCCCTAGGCATTTGGTATTTACCCAAATGTATCTTTTCCCACTTGAGGCTCTCTGCTGGGCGTTCGGGGGCATCGCCATTGACATAGCCAAAGCCCAAAACAGCCAAAACTTCTAACTGATAAGGTATGTCTAGTATCTTGCGAACATACTCGGCTGCATCTTGACCGCTAGGAGTAACCTTACCATGGATATCTCCCCAGCAAGACCCGATGCCAAGCTCCCAAGCTTGCAGCTGCATATAGCCAATGGCTAGACTAGCATCGGCAAGCCACTGCTGACACTCCATCGGTGATCCAAGTACTACAACAGCGAGGGGCACATCTTTGAGAAAGGCGATACCTTTCTCTCTGGCATGGCTCAAAGCTTCTAGAGTATTCTTGTCTTCAACCAATACGAATTGAGTGGTATGCCGATTCATTGAAGAGGGAGCTCGTAGCCCAGCTTCCATAATTACCTGTACTTGCTCTGGACTCAGGGCGCGATCTGGGTGGTATATGCGGATGCTTCGGCGAGTGCGAATCGCATCCATTACCTTGATTTCTTTTTCCATAATTGAAGTTTTGTATTAAAAAATTATTGTTTGCGTTGTTCGCCGTATAGTATGAGAGATAGTATTCTATTTTGACGTACGAGATAGACGACCAAGAGTGTCGGGATAAGTACGGCGAGAGATCCGAGTGTGACTACTACTATTTCCCAAGTCAGAGCTCTTATTTTACTCGTAATGCTAAGAATATAATCAGATACATGTGGCATTGAGAAAAGAAAGAAGTAGTGGGTCAAGTAGATAGGTAAGCTCGCTTGTCCTAGTAGTTTGAGAACTCTGTATATGGGATGACTGAGAGCATTATGCTTTTGGATAGCTGTATGAACCGTTCCATACACGAATATCAGCCCTGCAATAGATACCGGATAACCCTTCCATGGTTTGTAGCCATTGTATTCGATGTACAGGAGAGCAATGAATAATAGGAAACTCAATGCTACCACTAATGGCCGTCTGATAAAATCCTCTAACCAATAAAATCTTCCTACAAAGTACCCGAAGAGTAGATAGGGATATAACCAGTTGATATGCCTCCAGCTGAGAGTATTATATATCTCGGGAGATAATTTTGTTAGTAATGTATCGATTACGATGACTATCCCTATGCTAATGGTAGCCAAATAAAAACTTCGATATGGTTTGTCCTCTGCTCGCATTATTATTACCGTCCATCTGAAAAAGAAAAATGGTATGAACATCAAAAATAGAGAAAAGGTAAACCAGTAGCCTCCGTGGTAAAGGCTAAAAAGCATTTGTTCGGTACTAATCTCGGCAGTGAGTGCGTAGAAATAAGGTATAATGATTAGTGGCAGTAGTAACTGAATAGATTTTTTCGTCCAGTACTTAATGACTTTCTCACCCGTGAATTGTATTGGACGAGCCGAAAGGATCCCAGAGAGCATCACAAATAGAGGCATATGGATGCTGCAAATCATACTAAAGATAGGGGAGCGAGCATAGTCAAGCCCGAAAATGAAGATATGCCCCATGATAACAAGGAGAATGGCAATCCCCTTGAGTATATCTATGTGTGGCAGGTAGGTGTTGTGTTGCATATACAATTGTTATTTTACTATGCCTCTTGAGTGTCTTCTGTTGCTTCAAAAGTAGGAATATGGAAGTGGAAGAGGACCGCAAGTATTCGTAGCCCAAGTACTGCAGCGGCTGAAATGAACTGGATAATGGGTACGGACAATCCAGTCCAAGTCATCAAGGCGACATAGATAGCTCCACCGAAGAAACAAGCTAGGGCGTAGAAATCTTTGCGGAAAATAAGAGGCACCTCGTTGATGAGAATATCGCGAATGAGTCCACCAAACGAACCCGTTATTGTCCCCATCACGATGCCGACCCACCATGGGAAGCCCGCCTCGAAAGTCTTGGCAATACCCACGACCACGAATAGCCCTAGCCCGACAGAGTCGAAAAAGAATAGTGAGTGATTGGCACGGACAACCTGCTTACGTAGAGCAATAGTGAAGAATAGAGCAAGCCCCGTAATGATTAGGTAAGAAGGTTGGAGGAGCCAAAAAGGAGGCACGTTAATCATGATATCTCTAAGTGTTCCTCCGCCTACGGCTGTTACCATACCTACAACGTAGGCACCAAACCAGTCAAAGCCCTTGGAAGCGGCCAATCGAATGCCACTGATAGCAAATGCAAACGTCCCGAGGTAATCGCACCATGCGACGAAGTCGTTCATGTTTGCTATTTGGTTAATATCCATTGCAGTGATGCCTGATGATTAGTACCATTCATTTTGGTTGGGGAAAGTGCTGTCCTTAACGGCATCTACATACTCGCTAATAGCCGATGTGACGGCTTCCCCAAGGAGAGCAAATCGCCTTAGGAACTTGGGGCTAAAGCCTTCGTCTAATCCTAGCATATCTTGTAGCACCAAAACTTGACCATCTACGTCTACACCAGCCCCGATGCCGATTACAGGTATTTCTAGCCTATCTGCCACTTGCTTGCCTAGTACAGCTGGGATCTTCTCCAGCACCAATGCACAGCAACCTAGGCGCTCTAGTGTTTCTGCCTCCTCTAGTAGCTTGTGGGCTGCGGCATCTTCTTTGGCTTGCAGGTTGTAGCCCCCGAACTGATGTACTGATTGAGGCGTTAGCCCAAGGTGACCAACTACGGGAATACCAGCCTGCACAATAAGTTTGATAGCCTCATAGACGGCGGAGCCTCCCTCGAGTTTGACAGCATCGGCTCCCGTTTCTTTCATAATACGCACCGCAGATTGTACCGCCTCTATTGGGCTAGTCTGATAGGAGCCAAAGGGCATATCTACCACGACCATGGCACGCTTTACCCCTCGCACGACCGATGCCCCGTGGTAGATCATCTGATCCAGTGTAATCGGGAGCGTTGTGCTGTGACCAGCCATGACGTTAGCAGCAGAGTCGCCAACCAAGATCATATCTATACCCGAGGCATCGACCAGCTTGGCCATTGTATAGTCGTAGGCGGTGAGCATAGCGATGCGCTCTCCCGCTTGTTTCATTGCTATCAGGCGGCGTGTGGTTACTTTCTTGCCGTCTGCTTGATGTTTAGACATTGATGATGTATCTAATATGCAATAGCCCTAGGGCGAGATATGCCGACCTAGGACTATTGGGTGATTTGATTATTCTTTAGACCCTAAGCTCTTTACTCCCACTCGATTGTGCTGGGTGGTTTAGAGGATATATCATAGACAACACGATTGATGCCACGTACCTTATTGATGATCTCGTTCGATACCTTGGCGAGGAAGTCGTAAGGCAGATGCGCCCAGTCTGCACTCATAGCATCGGTAGAGGTCACTGCACGTAAGGCGACTGTGTACTCGTAGGTGCGCTCATCTCCCATAACGCCCACACTCTTGATTGGCAGTAGGATTGCTCCAGCCTGCCAAACATCGTCGTAGAGTCCCCACTCACGTAGCATGGACATGTAGATGTCGTCTGCATTTTGTAGGATTTCTATCTTATCCTCGGTAAGCTCTCCAATGATCCGGATACCAAGACCGGGGCCGGGGAATGGCTGACGTTTGATCAAGTGAGGTTGCATACCTAGCTCAAGCCCTACACGGCGTACTTCGTCTTTGAAGAGCAAGCGCAGAGGCTCTACCAGTTTGAGGTTCATGCGCTCGGGTAGCCCTCCTACATTATGGTGGCTTTTGATGACTGTACCCGTGATGCTGAGCGACTCAATCACGTCGGGGTAAATAGTGCCCTGACCAAGCCATTTGATATTCTTGAGTTTTTTGGCTTCGGCATCGAAGACATCAATGAAGCCTTTGCCAATGATTTTGCGCTTCTGCTCGGGATCTGTAACCCCCTTGAGGGCAGATAGGAATTGCTCCTTGGCATTTACCCCGATTACGTTTAGCCCCAGATGCTCATAGTCCTTGAGGACGTTCTCGAACTCATTCTTGCGTAGCAATCCGTGATCGACGAAGATGCAAGTCAGGTTCTTGCCGATCGCTCTATGTAGTAGTACAGCTGTCACAGATGAGTCTACACCTCCGGAGAGGGCTAGGATTACCTTGTCATCTCCTAGCGTTTGTTTCAACTGGGATATAGTACTCTCGATAAAAGAGGCAGGCGACCAGTTGCCTTTGATGCCCGTTACATTGAGGAAGTTCTCCAGAATACGCATGCCTTGCTCGCTGTGGAAAGCCTCTGGGTGAAACTGTACACCCCAAGTTTGCTCCCCATCTACTCGAAAAGCTGCCGCAGCTACATCTTCTGTACTTGCGATAATGCGGAAGTTGTCGGGTAGGGTGGTGATTGTATCTCCGTGAGACATCCACACAATGCCCCCCTGCTCTACACCCTCCATGAGCGGATCATGAGCATGCTTGATATCTAGGTGTGCACGGCCATACTCCCGACCATTGCAGGGCTCCACCTTGCCTCCAGCTTGGTGTACTAGGCTCTGGGCTCCATAGCAAATACCCATTAGAGGCAGATGACCACGAAGCGCCGAAAGCTCTGTACGGAAAGCCTCTGGATCGTACACAGAATACGGGCTACCCGATAGGATAATCCCTGCGATACCGTCTAGGCTCTCTGGGAGTTTGTTGTAGGGGACAATCTCGCAGTAGGTGTTCAGCTCTCTGAGGCGTCGGCCGATAAGCTGAGTCGTTTGCGAACCGAAGTCAAGGATCAGGATCTTTTTTTGCATGAATGATACGTTGTAAGTCTTATGTTATCTGTACACAAAGGTACACATTTTCTTGCGCTCTATCCATGGATAGGGGCTCAGCTCTGCTCTCTACGAAACCTCTGCTAGTAGCTCTGTGGCTGTACATCTCAGTATAGGGTGTATTTGCTCGGGAGCTATCTGGCTTAGTGGCTCTAGGACGAAGCGACGTTTGTGCATCTGTGGGTGCGGAAGGGTGAGTCGATCGCTATGCAGTACGAGATCGTCGTAGAGTAGTATGTCGATGTCGATCGGGCGGTCTTGGTATGCGCCATTGTGGCTTTTCTCCCTCCGCCCTAGCTCTCTCTCTAGCTGCTGAGTGCGGTCTAGAAGCTCTGTAGGGCTAAGCTCTGTTTCGAGCTCTACCACAGCATTGAGAAACAATGAAGACGAGACGAAACCCCATGGCTCCGTCTCGATCATTGATGAGGTCTGTATGATCTGCCCCACATCTCGGCTGAGGCAGCCGATAGCTTGCTCCAGAAGCTCACGTCTATTGCCTTGATTGCTTCCAAGAGAGAGGAAGATGCGATGCTCCATCCCTCTAAATAATGAGCAAGGCATCTCCGTAGGCACCGAAGCGATACTTCTCCTTGATGGCCACACTATAAGCATTCATCACATGGTCATATCCTCCGAAAGCCGCCGTCATCATCAGTAGTGTAGACTTGGACATATGGAAGTTGGTGATCAGAGATGTTGGGATCACGAAGTCGTATGGGGGGAAGATGAACTTATTCGTCCAACCATCGTACTCCTTGAGATGATACTCTGTGCCAGAAGCCGTCTCGATAGCTCTAAGGGTAGATGTCCCTACTGCACACACACGCTTGTCTGCATCTTTGGCTGCATTGACGATTTGGCAGCAAGTCTTGGGGACGATCATCTGCTCGCTCTCCATTTTGTGCTTGGTCAGATCTTCTACATCGATATCCCGGTAGTTGCCGAGGCCGTTGTGTACTGTCAAGAAAGCTTTGTGGATATCGTATATCTCCATACGCTTGAGTAGCTCACGACTGAAGTGTAGGTTGGCTGCAGGAGCTACGACTGCCCCCTCGTGCTCTGCGAATAGAGTTTGGTAACGATCCACATCGTCTGCTGTGGGCTTACGATCCATATACTTGGGTAGGGGTGTCTCTCCCATTGAGAAGAGTGTCTTTTTGAACTCCTCGTGCGTGCCATCGAATAAGAAGCGTAGTGTGCGACCACGAGAGGTAGTATTGTCGATTACCTCCGCCACTAGGCTGTCGTCCTTACCGAAATAGAGCTTATTGCCGATGCGGATCTTACGGGCAGGGTCTACCAGTACGTCCCATAGCTTGAACTGGCTGTTGAGCTCACGCAGTAAGAATACCTCAATTTGAGCACCAGTTTTTTCCTTATTGCCATATAGACGAGCTGGGAATACTTTGGTATCGTTGAAAACGAACACATCATCTTTGTCGAAGTAGCTCAACACATCTTTGAAGACCTTATGCTCGATTTCTCCTGTTGCTCGATGTAGAACCATCATACGTGACTCATCTCGGAAGTGGGTAGGCTTCTTGGCCAACAGGTTATCTGGTAGATCAATTTTAAACTGAGATAGTTTCATTCCTCTATATTCTTAATTATTGATTAGTCTTTGCTTGCTCAGCTTCTTGTCCCAGAGGCTCTACGTGTGCCTCTAGGAAAGGTTTGATGTCTTCGATCTGTAAGCAATCCTCTAGTCTAGCACTGCCCACCTGAGTACGTTGCAGTGCCGTGAGGTGGCCCCCAGAGCCTAATGCTACGCCTATATCTCGAGCCAGAGAGCGGATATAGGTCCCCTTGCCACAGACTACTCGAATGCGTAGGTCGGGTAGTGAACACGAGAGTAACTCTAGCTCGTGGATCGTAATGAGCTTGGTGGGCATCTCTATATCACGACCCTTACGAGCTTGCTTGTAGGCACGCTTGCCGTCTACTTTGACGGCGGAGAAAACCGGTGGAACCTGCTCAATGGTCCCGATGAACTGCCCCAAGGCCGAGCGAACCATCTCCTCGGTAATATGCTCCGTGGGGAAAAATTCGTTTGGTTCGCTCTCTAGGTCTAGAGTAGGGGTGGTCTGTCCTAGACGTATATCTGCTATATACTCCTTGACGCCCTGCTGTAGACTCTCGATTTGTTTCGTATGCTTGCCCGTGCAGAGGATCATCACGCCTGTGGCGAGAGGGTCGAGTGTGCCAGCATGCCCCACTTTGAGCTTCTTGATGTCTAGATGACGACAAGCCTCGTAGCGGAACTTATTGACCAAACTAAAGCTGCTCCAGCCCAAAGGTTTGTCTATGTAAATCGTAGCTCCCTCCCTCAGGTCTAGCATACCTATCGTACTCTTCATATTAGCTTAGGTGAATGGGTACGCCCATGAGCATTAAGATGGCGAAAACGATCGCAATGACGATGCGGTAGTAGCCAAAAATTCTAAAGCCATATTTGGTGACAATGCCGATGAAGAGCTTGATAGCGGCAAGAGCAATCAAGAAGGCTACGACGTTGCCGATGAGTAGTGTTTGCCAGTTCTCACTAAAAACATCTATGCCTGAGCTCTTGTAGAGCTTGTAGGCCTTCAGGAGCGTTGCCCCAAACATCGTCGGGATAGCCAAGAAGAAGGAGAACTCTGCGGCCTGACGACGAGTGAGCCCCTGCTGCATACCTCCAAATATCGTAGCCATGGAGCGAGATACCCCCGGTATCATGGCCAAGCACTGGAAGAGCCCAACCGTAAAAGCCCGTCGAGGCGTCACGGTGCGAGGTGTTTTGTTCGTAAATCGACGATCCATATAGATCATGACTAGACCACCGATGAAGAGCATTGCGATCACGACCCATAGGTTGCCCAAAAGCTGGTCAATGTACTCCTCCAGTAGTAGCCCCAGTACACCGGCTGGTATGCAGCCTATGATCATGAGGCCATAGAGGCTCCAGCCAGATAGCCCATAGTTCCCTCCTATGGGCTGATTGCGCCAAGGTAGGAAGCGCTCGAGGTAGAGCATGACTACGGATAGGATAGCCCCAAACTGGATCATAACGGTAAATGCACGTAGGTACTCCGTATTCTCCATACGCATAAGCCCCTCTGCTAGTATCATGTGCCCAGTAGAGGACACGGGTAGGAACTCGGTAAGCCCCTCCACTATGGCGATGATGATGCTCTCAAGGATCGTCATACCTGTTTATTTGCGTTTGGGTGAAGCTAGGATTGCATAGATCATCAGCAGAAATCCAGATAAGCACACTATGGGAGCCACTACGATGCGGCGAGTCGAGAAGATCTCAGGATTGAAGGTTTCGGGATCGGTAGAGCCTCCTCCCGACATCAGCGCAAAGCCTACGATGATGATAGCCACAGATAGGGCTACGAGCAGATAGTTGTATTTGCTATACGTCATAAACGATGAGGTTGTATATACTTCTTCAAGTCTAAATCAGATGGATTTTGTTGCCGTCCATACGAATGTACTTGCGGCTAGCTCTTAGGGCTGTAATGGAGCAGCTGAGCATACTCACTAGGGATAGCCCCACGGCAGCCAGCACAAGCAGCTTGAGGTCTAAGCTCTGGGCGATAGGTAGGTCGAACCAGTGCTCCAGACCCACAACGAAAATACCCAAAACCGCTATCGCCAGTATTGCCGACACTAGACCATCTAGGAGCGAACGCCCTACGATAGGGCGACGAATGAACCAGCTACTCGCCCCAACGAGGCTGAGTGTGCGTATCTTGAGCCTATCGGCATAGATGCCAAGCCTAGTGGTGTTGTTGAGTTGTATGAATGTGAATATGAGTTGTATCGCTAGTAGAGCCCAGAAGATCCACTCTAGGCGCTGTCGGTTGTACTCGACCGACTCGAGTAGATCGCCTTGATAGCTAAGTTTAGTGGACAACCCCAGCTCGGCGACCTGTGCCTCTAGCCTCTGTAGACTATCGGGAGCTAGACTGCTGGCGTGTACTTGGAACTGAAACATTGGGCTGAAGGGATTGTAACCTAGCAGTCCGAGCATCTCTTCTCTAGTCTGACCGATTTGGTGCGCAACCACAGAGGCCGCACTATCGGCATTGATGTAGCTTAGGTTCATCACTCCCGGCAGTTTGGCCAACTTGTCCTCTAGGGCTGTGATCTGCGTTTGCGTAGCCATGGGCTCAGGTATCTCTACAGAAAATGTTATCTGCTCCTTGACCGTCTGCCCAAGACTATAAACCCCTATGCGCATCAGGGCAATAAGACCGAGGGTAAATAGACTTACCGTAAGACCTGCTATGCTGACTAGGCGCATTTGCGTGAGCGTACTGCGTCTTTTATTGATGGGAGCTGACATATTTAGAAGAGCCTTTGTTCAGTGGCGAAATACAATATTGTTATGGACTGCCGTATGCCGTCCGTATGGACACAACTACGGCAATTTGCACGCAAAATTACAAAAACTAATTCATACATCGGAGTCATTGATCCGTATCTGCACTCTAGTCGAAGCGACTATCGGCTATCCAGTCTAGTACCTCCATATTGACCTCAGATACTCTAGCGTCTAGGTAACGCCATTTGCTGTACCACCCCATGCGCACAACCTCTTTGTCGTTTTTGTAGCGAATCGAGAATAGAGGTGAGATATCTACTCTCCCTCGCGGGCGATACGGATATGGCGTAGATCGTATGGCATAGGCGTAAACAGATTGTCTGCCTCTCTCAATGGAGCAACTCTATGTAGGCGCATTAGGGAGTCGAAGTGATGTTGCAAATATGGAGCGACACGCTTGGGTCTAGCATACCCCTCTATGGGAGTGGAGTAGCGGAACGTCAGAGGAAGATACGGCTTCCCGGACCAACCTTCTACTGGACCATCTCCATTGATCTCACCCGGTCTTGTTCTATCTCCAAGACTAACGCCTGATGGTCTGCCGTAAGCCCAGATAAGGTAGTAGCTTGTGTTGAATGGAATACCAAGGAACACTGCCTTTCTATCTCCTGTGTCTTTGAGTTTCTCCATCAACTCCGTGAAAAGGGAGTTGGCTCCTTTGGTTTGTCTGTGCTCAAAGGGCTCGGGGAGGTTGGGGAGATGAAGGGAGTCGACGTCAATAGGCTTAGTCCAAGAGATTTCAAGGCTCTTATATGAGCCTCCTCAGGCTTAGGAACTGTTATTTCTTGCTTGCCAGATATGTCTTCTTTGTCAGGCGACTGAGGCAGGAGCGGCTTGTCTTGGTTACAGCTGTACGAGATGGCAATGACCAGAGCCGACAGGCATAGCGCTGTCAGTATCTTCTTCATAATGTGACTTGTGGCTATAATTTATGGTTTACAAATAGGTTGATTTGTCCTCGTTAATCTTGTAAGAGATTCTCGTCTAGCAGAGGCTTTGTGGGGTAGTGCTACATTTATTGCATCGGCTGAGTTATTCTGCAAATAGTTTGCGAGTGATTGGCGCTAGCTCCTGCTTCTAGAGCATGCTACTTATCTGTTTTTGTTAAGTTATTACTTTGACAATGATACCAATGACTAGTTTCAGAAGTAATCCTCGAAAATTTAACGACTTATATGCAGACCTCCAAAAACTAGCGCCACATATCTGGTAGGTTACTCGGTCTGTTTTATTTGGACTGCACCATGGTGTGCTTATCCTTGCGCCTAATATCAACTGTCAGGTGTGCGATCCTCATCTTTTTAGTTAAGGAGTGTTAATGATTTAGCCTTAAATTTGGTGTAATGGAAAGGTCGTTCGTAAAGATTGGTGGTGCTCTCTCAGTAGATTGGTGGGAAGATTTTCTGACATTGGTGGACTAATCCC
>NZ_JRAR01000076.1:0-378 GCF_000768935.1 Porphyromonas sp. COT-290 OH860
GAGGCAGTGTTTTTCAACTTGGGTATCCTCCCCCTTTACCCCGACCTTGTGAGCAATGGGCTACAAGGTCGGGCATTTTGTGCTTATTTGGCTGCTTGTGCTTGAAGGTGTCAAATAACCGTAAAATCCCCATCCCCGAGGGAAGTATCCCTCAGGGATGGGGGATAGGGGTATAGTATTCAAGGCTCCCAAAGCCGCCCAAACACGCAAAAAACACCGAGAAAGATACAAGAAACTTTGAGCGGTGCATTGCGCAATAGTCTCATAATGCCATCCACCAAGCCATGACCAGCCAAACACTCCGAATTGTTTTTGCTACAATAGCCTTTGTCGGCTAGTACACTTACCCCTGATGACAACTCGGATTTCTCGATTAAG
>NZ_JRAR01000077.1:0-27900 GCF_000768935.1 Porphyromonas sp. COT-290 OH860
CTTAAGTGCCATGTAGCGATCAGCGCCTTTACAAAACTCATCAACTACACAATATATTTCTACTAACTTTGCCTTATCCATAGGATGGGAGTATTTGGTTATCTGTTTGATTTACAACTATAAAGATACTAAATATCTCCCATTCTTCCAATAGATAAACCATTGATAATCAAGAAAAAAATACTCAATTCTTACTCCATATCTTATACCGAACTCACGTAATTTTAGTCTATATATCTATTTGCTAGTCGGTTGTACTTGTGCTTTTTTAAGCCTCTCTCCCTCTGCCTCTGGGAGAGAGGTGCGCAAACGAGGTCGGACGTGATCTAGAGCCTGCTAGAGGTCAAATACGAGGTTTCCCGATTTTCCGCTCGACTAGAGATTGTCTGCTCGATCATCATACAGAGGAGTAAAAGAATGTATAAATTGAGCAGTGGGGATAGGGCTTATGAAGCCATTGTGCAATAGTCTCCTCTAGCAAAAGGATCTTGAACATCAGCAAGGCATCGCAGGCAGGGTTGCCTACGGCATTCTGTGTCTTGGTGTACTTCTTGTTCAGCAGCGTGCGGATACCTCTCCAATGAACGCAAGCATTGATTTGGCGGAGAAAGGAGTGCTTCATCCGGTCGCGACGAACCTGAGTATATACTTGTAGGAAGCTAGGAGCTGGTTCGGTTGGTTTAGTCAGGGCAACCGCATCAAATTTTGGCTATACACTTAACATATTGATTATCAACATTAGCTTTGAACTTAACTGCTCTCAATCTCTATTGTCAGAAAAGAAATGGATATTGATAATCAGTAGCTTATATTTTGATGCGGCTGCCCTGTTTCACATCCCCCGATTGTTGCTATTTGAAAATAAAGGCCTAACTTTGTACCCTGAATTGTACCTACTCGTTCTCATTCGCACTCGGATGATGACCAAGTGAATTCGAGAAAAGGTTACAGACTGTGAAACAATGGAGTAGTGAATACGAAAACAATAAATCAGTAAAAAAGCAGTAATGGTGACAATTGATGAAAGGAAAGCCTTAGTGAGGGTCGGATACTCTGCACCAGCAGTAGAAGTGATCGGCGTACGCCTAGCTTCATTTCTACAGACAAGTTCGCATCCTACAGATGGCATCTGTGGAGATTTTGAAAATCTTGATAATGACGGAGAGTGGGAATCAGACAATTTTTAGCATTGACAATTCAGTGATTAGTTTGATACAAGATCACATAATAAAAAAAACGATGAAAATAAGTAAACTGATACTCGTCCTCTTCTTGGGCTTGATGGCACTGACCTCTTGCGACAAAGAGTTGATTAAGAATGAGCCAGATTTGCCTCCAATGACGGAGGCTGAGTACGATCTTGTCGAGGCAGACTTGACGACAGAGGTAGAAGGCGAGCTGAGGCTCCATCAAGTTATAGAGGATGAGGGAACAGGAAGGATTTTGAAACCTTTTATGGCAGAGAAAGACCTCTACATCTATGTGGTGATACGCGGTGGAGAGTCCTCGAATAGAAAGTATGCTTTCCAGACTTTGAAGTTCACGAAAGTTCGAGGTCAGAATAAAGTTACCTATAAGGGGCAGATCAAAGTACCTAAGAATATAACGACAGGTCTGGAGATTGCAGCCATCGTCCTTAATGAAGAGGGCGGGGAAACGTATACCTACGTAGTAGATGCTAATCATGCTCTGGCCGCTAACTATAAGGATATGGTTTTCGTTAACCAGAATGATGTTAGTCTGAGTAGAATAGAAAATGTCCCCAACTCTAGTGGAGAAAAGAAGGTACGCACCTTAATCCCTTACCTCGCTAATTGGACGACGATACAGATCGTCAACAAAAGGCTTGTGATCAAGGATGGTGTATCTGGTCAGCCACAGTGTCTGCACTTCCACCCTAGTGGTGTCCTCTTGCGCTTCAAAATTCAGAATATGAAGTCTACACCCGTTACTGTTAGCAAGGTCAAGATTGAGTCTAATGTGCTACGTGGTTGCTGGGGCTATGACTTCACTAGGAGCACATTTACTGGGCAGGTGCATAATGGACAAGAGCTTCTTGAGGGTCTTGTTAATGTTGGGGGACCTACCAGTCTTGATGCAGAATATCCTCTTCCGGGAGCCCCTGTTACAGTGCAGCCAGGTCAGAAATCTGATTGGTACTACATCTGGCTTATGCCTATCAAAGAAAAGGCAGATCTCACGGGAGATACCAAAATCTATCTCCAGGATGGATCAGAGAAGCACTTGGCTTTTACGAGCATTAAGAAAGACTTTGCATTGAAGGCGGCGATACCCTTAACTCTTAAATACAAAGATGGGGCAACGCCCCAGCCTAGCTGTGAGGGCTATCCAAATGGTCTGCTCCCTCTGGACTATGTAGCCTCACATAACCTCAAGCGTGTAGGCTCAGGTGCTTGGGCAATCGAAGGAAACAACCAGGCTCCAGATGCTGAGATAGATCAAATTTACGAGCTGCTTGATGTTGAAGATCTCTTGAGATCCAACACTAATGAGCTGCAGCGGACTATTGGGGGACAGAAGTATTATATCCCACAACAAGAAGATTGGAGTACGATATTACCTCACTACACAACGCTTAATAATCCAGCTCCAACCTATGAGCGTCCTATTCTCTGGCCTGCAAATGCTGGCAGTCAACCTAACTTCATGGGTAATGGATTTAACGATGAAATAAGAATCCAGGGTCCTGGAGGCCCCGTTTATAAGGGAAAGTCATACTTTATGTCTAAACTCAAGTCTGGCAGTCCTAATGGCTTTGTCTACGCCCTCCGTTTGGTGAACTCTGCAGAACATAAAAACTGTAAGGCACTAGCTTATCGCTACGAATTCTCTGGATACAATCAGCTATATCCGTATAACTCTTATGTTAAAATTTGGTCTCGTTATGTCGGTCAACTTTATAAGGATGAAAATATTACGCCAGAGAGAGCTAAGGAATTGCTCCGTACTGAAATCGCTACGGATGAATTCTGGACTCCTGGATCAGGTAAGCCGATTTCAGACTATTCCAATAACAACAATCCAATAGTGCTTCCTGCCAAGGGAATAAAAGAATTTCGTTCGGGACGTTGGAGTGACTATAGAGATCTTTATGGGTCAGGATCTATGAGTTTCGTTAATGGTCACGTGGGAAGCTATGGTGTAGATAATGTTGTCACTTTTCAGAATTCCACTGGTCAAACTATGGTCAAACATTTTCTTGTTGCACACTCGTGGGTCTATGACTTCGAGAATCCCCAAAAGATAAACATGAGAGTGAGAACCAAGGCCTATGCACCTCCTGGACAAACATACAGATTGAAGGCTTCTATTCGCTTGTTTAAGCAGGATCCTCCTGCGAGGAGATAGCTCTAGTGCTATAATTGTGTAACATTTGATGACTCAAATGCGGTGTGTCGAAATATAGTTTCGGCGCACCGCATTTTCTTATTCGGGAGCACCTACAAAGCAAAGTTCAACCAGCTTGATAATACCATACATCTTCATTTGCAATCAATAACCCTTCGACTGGCTAATTCAGTTATGTAGCAATGCTGAGCGCTATATATTGCAAATGGAGACCATTGCACAAACTCATAGAATGGACTTGTGCAATGGTTTCTATGGATATGTTGGGAGGTGATTTTCGCATTTTTAGTTAAAGTATGTAAACAGACTAGGCTTAAATCGAACGATTAAAAAGGACATTGGGGCGAATGGCTTCGCCCAAGATGAGAAATTGATGGGAAGATTCATAAGGATTGGTGGGCTGATACGATAAGCTATGTCCTCCAATCCTCAAAAATTGATGGGAAGAAACGCCAAGAAATGTGGCAAGAATCGGCCTAATCATTCAGATAATCCCTACAAGGCATTCATTACAAGTAAATTACAAAACATCCATTTTGAGCCACTATCTCCATTCGACTGGAGCCTTAGCCCCCAAACGGGGTCGAACGCAACCTAGGGCCTGCTAGGGGGGCAAGTACGAAGTCAGCCGTTATCCCCCTCAGCATGCTCAATTCGCTTAAGAATTGGCCCTAAATTGTTAAAAACACAAAACAAGCATGTAGACTAGAAAGAGAACTCTGTCACTACTAGGACAAGACACTCAGTGGTCTGCTTGAAAGTCCTATCAGTTGCGAGCTGGATTTCTTGAAGGAGTAGCATTAAAATTTTATTAAGCAATTACAGATTATTTTACTAACTTTGGGCGTACACGTTCGTACACAAATATCTAACAAGTAATCTAAACTCAAACATTATGGCAAATTACAAGATTGAAGAGCTTGAGGGTATAGGACCAGCCTACGGAGAGAAGCTCAGAGCTGTGGGCATATCTAGCACCGACAAACTACTGGAAGCCTGCCGCACCAAGAAGCAGCGCAAAGAGGTAGCCGAGCAGACTGGGCTTGACGAAGCGAAGATCCTCAAATGGGCTAATATGACAGATTTATTCCGCATCAGTGGTGTTGGGGCTGAGTATGCAGAGCTCCTAGAGGCGGCTGGTGTCGATACCGTCAAGGAACTTGCCCACCGCAAAGCAGAGAACCTGCTAGCCAAAATGGAAGAAGTAAACGAAACCAAAAAGCTCGTACGCAGAACGCCATCAATCAAGAACGTAGAGGCTTGGATCGCACAAGCCAAGGAGCTCCCTCGCGCTCTCGAATACTAACCAAATCAGCAACTAAACACTTCAATCCACGCTACAATGGGTGCGCTAGATAATAGTCTAGCGCACCCATTGTAGCACATAGGGCAACGCAATAAAAGCCGAAGTATTGCCACAAATGGCGCAAATCCTTTTATTTTAGTATTTTTGCCCTACCTAGCATTGGTTAGCTAAAGCAGGTTGGTGAGATATTTAATTACACTATTGATAAAATATTATGAAGCTAAAATTGACTATGCTCTCCCTCATGGGAGCAATGGCACTGACAGCAGGTGCTCAAGATGGTGGCTCTCATGCTTGTAAGACGGCTTACGAGAAGAGCACGCCTCACAATTGGTTTATTACTCTACAGGGTGGTGCTACTATGATGTTCAACGGACACAACGACAACGCCAAGTTTACCGATCGCATCCGCATCGCACCCTCTATTGCTTTGGGGAAATGGCACAATCCTTACTATGCCACACGCCTCAAAGTAGTCGGTGGAGAAGCTGTTTCTTTCGATGGCTTCCACGGCGAATGGAAGAATACCAATATGTTTGTTGGTGCTCACTATGACTTTATGCTAGACCTACTAGGCTTGGCAAGATCAACCGATCGCCCAAATGCCTTTCGCCTGATCCCCTTCACTGGTGTGGGCTATGAGTACAAGTTCGACAGCGCAACGGTAGGAGAGAAGAATACACACTCCGCCTCTGCGCACGCAGGCTTACAGCTAGCACTCCGCCTAGGCTCTCGTGTAGATCTAGTATGTGAGGGTGAGGGTAGCTGGAATGGTCTACAGCTAGCCAAGTCTTTCCCTATCCGCTTCGAAAACAGCCTACGCTTCATGCTCTCGGCCGGTCTTAACTTCCGCCTCGGCAAGGTTGGCTTCACGCCAGTGCGCCCAGTAGACCACGAGGCGATTAACGCTCTACAAAACCAAATCAACGCCCTGCGTGCAGAGAATGCAGAGCTCAGCAAGCGTCCCGTAGAGTGCCCAGAGGTGATGCCTCAGGCTATTGTAGACACAGAGAACCGCTTCCTCGCAGAGAAGTCTATCCTCTTCCGCCATGGCAAGAGTCAAGTATCGGACGACCAGCTGATCACAGTCTTCGACGCAGCTCAGTTTAGCAAGGACTACAACGGCGACCTCATCGTTACGGGTTACGTCCAGAAGTCGGAGAGTCGCTTCAAGGATCTGGCTCAGAAGCGTGCTCAAGCCGTTGCTAAGGTACTGACCGAGAAGTACGGAGTGTCTAGCCACAAGATTACAGTGGAGTGGAAGCAGGCTGCTGATGCTCCGTTCGATGCCAAGAGTGCTTCTTGGAATCGTGTCGTTGTAATTCGTTCTAAGTAGTGTTTCACCCAAAAGACTAAAAAGCATTAAGACAATGAATACGAAATTCACTACTCTGGCGCTTGCTTCTATGTTTGGCCTAGCCTCACTGAGCGCCCAAGAGAATACTCAGCCTACTCAAGCTGCACATAAGACTATTTTCGCCAAGGACGCTAGCTGCGATCACATGTTTATCGAGGTTGGTAACCTAGCTACAATCAACTATGGTGGGCACAACGACAAGCTCGCTTGGAAAGATCGTATCAACTACGTTATCCCCAAGATTGCTATCGGTAAGTGGTACAACCCCTACTTCGCTACACGTATCCAATTTATGGGTGGTGAGATGAAGGACTACGGGACTCAGTACCCGACAAACAACCCCAACCTATACGTTGGCTACCATCAGTTTGCAGTAGGTCAGTTCGATGCTATGCTCGATTTGGTGAACTACTTCGCACCATACAAGGAGAACCGCTTCTTCCACATCATTCCATTCGTGGGTATGGGTGTGGGCTACAACTGGAATAGCACGGTAGAGAACAAATCTCGTATGCACCACCGCTGGACCGCTACTGCTCACGCAGGGCTACAGCTCAAGATGCGCCTGAGCAAGAGAGTCGATCTCAACCTCGAGAGCCAGCTCATGACGCATGACTTCCGTCTGCCTAGCTACCGTACAGAAGACGGTGCTATCTTCGGTCGTACTACAAGCGCTATGGGCGCAAGCCTTACCTTCCACCTAGGCAAGAAGGTGTTTAGAGCTATTGAGAAGGAAGACCCTGCTTACCTGAAGAGCCTAAACGATCAGCTCAACGCCCTACGTGCAGAGAATGCTGAGCTCAGCAAGCGTCCCGTAGACTGCCCAGAGCCTATGCCAATGCTCAAGGAAGGCGTTAGCGTGGGTAATGTGGTTTACTTCCGCCTCAACAGCGACAAGGTTGATGCTAACCAGATGATCAATATCCACCACATCGCTCAGTATGCACTCAACAACAGCGACGTGATCACACTCGTGGGTTATGCAGACCGCAAGACTGGTACGCCTGAGTACAACTACAAGCTCTCCGAGCGTCGTGCTAGGTCTGTGGCTAAGATCCTAACCGAGAAGTATGGTATCTCTGCCGACCGCATCAAGATCAGCTGGGAGGGTGACCGCCAGCAGCCATACGCAGAGAACGTGTGGAACCGTGTGGTAATCATGAACGCAGACCGATAGGCGACTACCGCCCCTAGGGATAAAATAAATAGCCCCCAGCGAAAGAGATCGCTGGGGGCTATTTTATTGCTTCATGATGTAGATAGCGCATACAAGCAATCGGACTTACCCAAGCATGCGCTCGATGTCCTCGGCAAAGGAGAGAGGCTTGCGTATGGGGCTGTAGCGCTTGACTTCTAGCCCATCTCGAGAGATGAGGAATTTGGTGAAGTTCCACTTGATACGGTTGCCGAACCAACCGCCAGCTTGTGTACGTAGCCAACGAAAAATAGGGCTTGCTTCTTCGCCATTGACCAAGACCTTCTGCATTATCGGGAAGGACACACCATAGTTAATCTGACAGAAACTGCGAATCTGCTCATCGGAGCCGGGCTCTTGATGTGCGAACTGATCGCACGGGAAGCCTAGCACGACGAGCCCTCTATCCTTATACTTGCGGTAGAGCTCCTCCAGCTGAGCATACTGAGGTGTGAAGCCACACTTACTCGCTGTATTGACAATGAGCAGGACTTGCCCTCTGTACTGCTCGAGTGCGTGCTCTCTGCCTTGACTATCCAAGGCGGTAAAATCAAAAATCGTCTGCATATCGGTAGTTATTTGTTGTTTGACTGTGCCTAATCCAAGCATCTCTCTGCTTAGCTCTATCCCCACAACTATAGAGGGGAAGCACAACAAAGGGAGGCGGCCAAGGCTGAGCTTGGGCACACCTCCCTCTAGGTCTGTGTGCAGAGGCCACTAGGTTAGCCGAGTGTGCCTACTGCAAGATTTGTTTAGGGTGCTCGAGGCGTTTGAGTTCGCCGTTCTTAATGGCAAAGAACGTGGGGAGCTGCTGCACATTGTAGCTACGCAGGCTGTACTGTTCTGGGTCATTGACGCTGATCCAAGGTAGAGTTCGTGACGCATTCTCCCAGTAGTAGGCATCGCCATCGACCGATACTTCGTAGATCGTTAGGCCCGGATTTGCCTCTTTGAGCTCTCGCAGCGTAGCCACCAAGCCGGGCGACCACTGAGCCGAGTAGGCAGTAAAGCTCAAGAGCACAGGTCCGCTCTGAGCATAGCTATCGAGGGATTGCTCCACTCCGTGGCGGTCCCTGAGCTTGATCTCTGGGTAAGCGATAGTCTGCACGGGGGCTTGTTGGGCCGAGTCTGTTAGCGCATCTTGGCGAGCCTTGCGCACACGGCTCAGAGCAATAGCACGCAGAGCCATGTCTTTGAGGAATGGCGTATATGGAGCTGCCGAATAGTATGTATCGTATGCCGTAGCTACGGCTGCAAACGCCCTATCGTCGCCCTCATCGTCAGCCGAAAAATAAGCAGCATCCCCACCTTTGCGCTGGAAGAGTGCATAGTACGAGGCAGGGCTCTTGGGATCTACATAGATATAGCGAGAAACCATGTCGTGCTTGAAGGCTACCTTGACCGAATCCACAGCTTCTCGCACTTCGTCCAAGCCCAGATGCCCCGAGGTATATAGCGCCAACAAACTATCCACACGCCTATCGGTCTGATGGCGTTGGTGGCTGATATCTCGGATTTGGTAGTTGTACTGCTCGGCTTCGAGCAACTCGTAGCCCTCGAAGAAAGAAGAGGCACTTGTACGGATCTTGATGTGCGTCATCGAGTCTGCGGCAAAAGGAATACTATTGCCTCCTAGACGAATGCGGTAAAACATCGGATAGCTCGCTCCATCGTGCTCGAAGCGGAACGATCCGAGTTGATCCAAGCGAGTGGAGTCTATAGAGAGAAAGCTCCCCGTGCCCACCTCCTCGAGATAAAGCATCTGCCCTTGTGCCCCCTCTACCGTTCCCTCGGCGACGAACTGCTGCTTGCTTGGTTCGCACGCTACGAACAGCCCTAGAGCTAGGGCGCATACACCGACTTTGGTCTTCTTATTCATATTATTCATTGGTAAGATCTTTTGTTGATAAGCTCATACAATCCTGCTCGACTAGACCGACTACTCGAGCGTTACGGGGCGACCGTAAATCATATCCTCGGCCTTGGCCATCCAGTCGAGTAGCTCAGCTCGTGTAGCTGCTCGGAGCATACCTACCCGAATGGGCTTGAAGTTGTCGATACCTTTGAAGATCGGGCTGGCAGCGATATGGCGACGAGAGTGAAGAATGCCACGACGCTCATCGAGCTTGGCAATGTTGTTGTCTACCTGCTGACGCAGAATGTCGAGATAAAATGCATGCTCGCGACGAGGCAGAGCCTCCCCCGTCTGAATATAGTGCTTCATCTCCTCAAAGATCCAAGGCTGTCCAATCGAGGCACGCCCGACCATCACGCCATCTACTCCGTAGGTATCGAAGGCTCGCTTGGCCTCCTCTCCCGTGGTGATGTCACCGTTGCCAATAATCGGGATATGCATACGTGGGTTATTCTTGACCGCTCCGATGAGTGTCCAGTCTGCTTGTCCCGTGTACATCTGTGCCCTCGTGCGGCCGTGAATGGTGAGTGCCTGAATGCCACAGTCCTGTAATTGCTCGGCCAAATCAACGATAATCTTACTATCATTGTCCCAGCCGAGGCGTGTCTTCACCGTCACGGGTATCTTGACCGCCTTGACGATCTCTCGTACTATCTCGACCATCACGTCGGGGCAGCGAAGCATACCACTACCTGCCCCCTTACCAGCGACACGCTTGACGGGGCACCCGAAGTTCAGATCTAGCACATCGGGGCCGACAGCCTCACAGATACGAGCGGCCTCTACCATAGGCTCTACCTCTCGGCCATAGATCTGGATCGCAGCAGGGCGTTCCTCTGGGTCGATCGTGAGCTTACGCTGAGTCCCTGCTACGTGACGAATGAGTGCATCACTACTCACAAACTCAGTATATACCATATCCGCACCGAATCGGCGACAGAGTAGTCGAAAGGCGACATCCGTCACATCTTCCATCGGAGCCAGCAGCAACGGACGCTCGCCAAGGTCTATATTTCCTATTTTCATATTTATTGTTTCGTATAGCTCTCAGCCTTGGATAGGGCTGTTTGAATATCGGGGCAAATGTTGTCGTTGCCGATGAGCGCCTCGACCTTGGTCTCGGTCAGCGTAGCTCGCACACGCTCATTGACTCCCGAGAGAACGACTTGTATCCCCTCCGCTCTAGATTTCTCACACAGCATACCAAGGTTGTAGACAGCCGTAGAGTCCATGAAGGGGACAAAGCGCATACGCAAGATGCGCACCTTGGGTCGCTTGGGAGCACTGGCCATAAGCTCCTCAAATCGGTTCGCAATGCCAAAGAAGAATGGTCCCTCGATCTCGTAGACCTCTACTCCTTGAGGCAGACTGAGCGTAGCCTCGGCAGCGCTCCTCTTGTGGTCGTCTTGCCCTGCGATGAGGCTGAGCTCATCACGAGAAACGAGTATGCGAGTACTCTCGACCATACGACGCATGAAGAAGAGCATCGCTAGCAACAGCCCTATCTCGATAGCAATCGTCAGGTCGAATAGGACAGTCAAAGCAAAGGTAACAAGCAATACAACGAGATCGCTCTTGGGGCCAGACCATTGGGCTCGAATAGACCTCCATCCGCTCATATTGTACGACACTACAACCAGAACCCCAGCCAAACAAGCCATAGGAATGTAAGAGGTCAGGGGCATCAAGAAGAGGAATATGAGCAGGAGAGTAACGGCATGGACAATCCCCGAGATAGGGCTACGACCTCCGTTGTTGATATTGGTCATCGTGCGTGCAATAGCACCCGTCACGGGGATACCGCCGAAGAAAGGCACGACCATATTGGCCACACCTTGGGCAATAAGCTCTGTATTGGAGTCGTGCCGCTCTCCAATCACACCATCAGCCACACTAGCCGAGAGTAGCGACTCGATCGCCCCGAGCATCGCAATCGTGAAGGTGGGGGCAGCAAGATGCCTAATCGTCTGGAAGCTGAGCTCTGGCATAACCAAAGGCGGGAGCTCATTGGAAATCGTGAAGCGATCGCCAATAGTCTTGATGCCCTCCAAAGCCAGATGCTCTCTAAGCACATACACCACAAGAGTCATCAGGACGATAGCCACAAGCGACCCGGGGATTACTTTGGTGAACCTTGGAGTAAGCTGAATAATCGCAATACTCCCCAAGCCGATAAGGGCAGTAATCCAATGTGCCGTGGTGATATTGCTCAAGAGGACGCTCCACTTGCTGATGAAGTCGGCAGGCAAGCCCTCTATACCCAAGCCCAGTAGATCATTGATTTGGGTAGAGAAAATGGTAAGCGCAATACCAGCCGTGAAGCCCACTATAATGGGGTATGGGATAAACTTGATGAGGGTGCCGAGGCGAAGTGCTCCCATAAGCACAAGGAGCACACCAGCCAAAAAGGTCGAGATCAGCAAGCCTGAGAGGCCATATTGCTCGATAACGCCATAGACGATGACGATGAATGCACCCGTTGGGCCTCCAATCTGCACAGAGCTGCCTCCAAGAGCCGATACGATAAACCCACCGATCACGGCCGTGATGAGCCCAACCTCTGGCGAAACACCACTAGCTAGGGCGAAAGCAATGGCCAAGGGTAAGGCTACGATACCAACAATCACACCAGCCATAAGGTCTGTGGAGAGCTGACTACGGCTGTATCCTCTGAGCGACTCTACTAGGCGTGGACGAAAAGGGAATGAACTCATATCTCTGAATGTAGAATAGAGGCTGGGGAAATATCCCCAAGCCTCTGTATAGTACTGCGTTTGGTTTGCCTCTACTTGGCGTAGCTCACAGAGCGTGTCTCACGAATAACCGTAATCTTGACTTGACCCGGATAAGTCATCTCATCTTGAATCTTCTTGGCAATCTCACCGCTGAGCGTAGCGATAGAGGTATCGTCCGTATTCTCTGCCCCGACGATGACACGTAGCTCACGGCCTGCCTGTATGGCATAAGTCTTCACGACGCCGGGATAAGAGAGAGCGAGCTGCTCTAGATCATTAAGGCGCTTGATGTAGGCCTCTACAAGCTCCCGACGAGCACCGGGACGAGCTCCACTGATAGCATCGCAGACCTGTACGATCGGGGCAATTAGGCTCTCCATCTCTATCTCATCGTGGTGAGCACCTACAGCGTTGCATATATCGGGCTTCTCCTTATACTTCTCACAGAGCTTCATACCTAGCAGAGCGTGTGGTAGCTCTGGCTCATCATCGGGCACCTTACCTATGTCGTGCAGTAGACCTGCACGCTTAGCCTTCTTGGGGTTGAGGCCTAGCTCCGAAGCCATGATGGCACAGAGATTGGCCGTTTCACGTGAGTGCTGTAGTAGATTCTGACCATAGCTAGAGCGGTACTTCATCTTACCCACGATGCGGATCAACTCTGGGTGCATACCATGTATCCCTAGGTCTATGACGGTACGCTTACCCGTCTCGATGATTTCTTCCTCAATCTGCTTGCGCACCTTGCTCACGACCTCCTCAATGCGAGCAGGGTGGATACGGCCGTCCTGCACGAGCTGGTGCAGTGCCAAACGAGCGACCTCTCGGCGCACAGGGTCGAAGCTAGAGAGCACAATCGCCTCGGGCGTATCATCTACAATGATCTCGATACCAGTGGCAGCCTCTAGAGCACGTATATTGCGCCCCTCACGGCCGATGATACGGCCCTTGATCTCGTCGCTCTCGATGTGGAAGACGGTCACAGAGTTCTCGATAGCCGTTTCTGTGGCCAAGCGCTGTATGCTCTGTACGACGATCTTCTTGGCTTCCTTATTGGCGGTCATCTTGGCCTCCTCTACGATCTCGTTGATGTAGCTCTGCGCTTGATCCTGCGCCTCGGTCTTGAGGCTCTCGATGATGCGCTCACGTGCCTCATCTGCCGAGAGGCCGCCGATGCTCTCTAGCTGCTCGACTTCCTTACGCTTGATCTCCTCTAGCTCGGCTTTCTTCTTGTCGATAACGGCAAGCTGCTGGTTGAGTGACTCACGAATAGTATCAACCTCCTTATTCTTTTTGCCTAGATCGTCTTGCTTCTGGTTGAGGCTCTGCTCACGTTGCTTGAGTTTGGCCTCGCTCTGCTTAATCTTATTATTATTCTGTGCGACCTGCTGCTCTAGATCCCCCTTGAGCTGGAGAAACTTCTCCTTGACCTCAAGTAGTTTTTTCTGTTTAAGCACCTCGGCTTCTCTCTTTGCCTCTCCGATAATGGAGGCGGTTTTCTGCTTGAGTAGTCGCTCGTTGATGAGCCACATCAAGCCCGCTCCGGCTACGAATGCTGCTGCTATTAGGGCAGCTACAATAATTCCTCCCATTTAGTCTTGTTATCTTAGTGCCTATCCCTTTCCTTTTATCGGGCGACACACTTACCATTAATACTCTACAAAAAATAGCTGGGGAGAATATGAACCTTGGTGCAGGTAGTATCAAAGGCGAAGCCTAGAGGGCGCAGGTTTACAGATCGACCATAAGCCCAAGGGCTTGCTCTGCCTCTTGGTTGAGGCTACGCAAGCGATCTGCCCAATCTCTTGTTTCCAGACGTTGACGAACCTTCTCGGCACGATAGGCTATATCAATGGCTGCCATAGCGATATAGCCATCTCCGGGGATCTCGGAGTGATTGGGGTGACGGCTCCTATATATATTTACTGTAAGCCCTAGCTCCTCACCAGCACGCCTATAAGCGACTTCCTCCTCCACAGGCACGATCATAGACAACCGAGCACGCTCTACCGGCACGGTGATACGCCTTGTTTTGGGGGTTTGATCAGTCTGCATCTCGTAAACCTGATACTTATAGCTGAGCGATACAGTAATCTATTTCTTTGATAATATCCGCAAGATAAGCCCGAGCCTGTGCCCTATCTGCTCCCTGTATGGTGAGTGCATTGGCGACTTGGCTCAAAGACTCGCTATGCCTGAGCGTATTGACTTCGTCTTGCAGGGCATGTAGCCGTGCCGTCTGCTCCGAGAGTGTATGCTGTAGCTCGGCTATTTTTTCCGCCTGTCTATGAGATAACTCTATAAGTCGGCGCATATTAACCTCCAAGCGTGCCAGTTCTTGTTCCTCTCGATTGGTCATAGCTTAATTCAATAATTCTCTCGCTCCGCAAATGTAATCATTTCTATGCATATTAAGTATAGGGCTAGACGAGGCAAAAACCGAAGTTAATGCCCAGTGGAGGACTCCGAACCCCGAGATTTATATTTTAGATCAACTTTCAGAATGTTGGTGGGAAGACAAGCATAGACTAGGGAGCAAAAGGGAGGAAGGCGTATTTGCCCCCTAGGAGGCTCTGTATTGCGTCGAGCTTCATTGGGGGCACTTAGTGCAGCTCAACAAGGATACAAGCCTTAAACCGCCATCAGTACAAATACCTATAAAACAATAATATAAAAACAAAAATCGACTAATCCTTCAGGGTAATATCATCTAGCTCAACATTTCTTCCCATCAATCTTGGGGGATTGATGGACACACCTTGACGTATGAGCCCATCAATCTGTCCTAATCTTCCCATCAATTTTACTCACCGCGCCCCACCAACCCCGATCAATCTCCCTATCCTACTCCCAAATTGGCGCACAATCCATTTGCAAACTTTAACGGAAAACAGACAAACACCACCCACAACGACCTAAGCCTAGAGGTAAGCCAGCATCGACAGTAGAGGTATGGAGGCTCAAATGCAATGGTAGAACCTGCACAGAGCAAGGTCTATGAGCATGAAAGGCATTAGTACATCATAGCTCTGCGATGCGGTGTGCAAAGGCTTGTTCGGGACAGACAAATTCGATAACTTTGGGGAAAGCTCTCCACAAGAGAGATAACCCCAGCGAAGACCCTAGGCCTCGCCAAAGCACGCAACCCACCGCAAGGCATCGGAAGCAATGATGATGCAGGCGTAGCCCTCCCACAGGAGAGCACCAAGTATCAATAGACCTCGGTCATAGAAAACTAAATTGTGAACCATCTAAAAAGAATCTTGAGATGAGAGATTTACCTACACACTTCAAGTCCATCGGGCTCGCAGTGGCATCGGCTCTATGCCTACTTATGCCGCAAGAGGGTGTTGCCCAAACACTCAAAATGGATCTAGCCAAGCCCGTGTTACTCCCCGTGACGGAGCTGACGGCAAACTCAATGACAGTCCATTGGCGCAACGTGAAGGCAGAGTATGGAGCCAGCCCCGATGCTCCACGCATGTTCTACCGTCTGCACATCACACACGAGTTCGAGGCCAAGGAAGACGTCCTATACCCAGTAGCCAATTTCGAGATCAAGGGCACCACCGACGGCAAAGAGGTTGAGTCCCCAGCCAACTGGCTAGACGAGTGGGGTAGCCAATCGGGTTGGTTCGCTATGACGCACAAAGCTCGCCCCGGTGCGATACAGATCAGTGTCCCTGCTCAGATGAGGATCCCCGGCCTGCCCAAAGAGGTCTATGAGACAACCTCAGGGCTAGTGAGTCCAATCCTCCACCTTGGCAACAACTCGGGTAAGTACAGCCTCTCGTTTACGGCCAAAGTCGTAGAGGGTATCGGCAGCAATGCCGAGCTGATCATCTTCGGCTATGGAGAAGAAACCAATGCGCCTACCGAGGCTCCGAGCAATATCAAAAACATCAGCATACCCATGGACGGTAAGGCGCACAAGATCACACTAGACATGGAGGGGGGCACTTGGTCGCACCTCGTGACGATGAGGCTACACTCTCCTCACGTCATAGAGCTCACAGATGCTATTAAGATAGAGCAGGCTCTCGTACAGGGGGACAAAGGCTATCGCTCGGTCTGGAAGGCTGGTATCAAAGGCTCTCACGCCTCGATACAGCCTCAGAAGCCCGACCTCTCAAAAGGAGAGTACAAAGTAGAGTATGCTTTCTCCATCGGCACCAAGGAGGAAGAGGGGCTAATCCCCGCTGGCGTCCTAGATCAGGAAGCAGTCAAGAAGGCGGGCGAACGCATTGCCGTACGTATGGGGGTACAAGAAACCGTTGGCGACTTTGGCGATAGGGCCAACCTAGTAGTCCGCCGATCTATGTTCTCCGACCCCTGCTACCTCGACGGCAACACGCCCAAGTCCCCCTACTACTATCTCGGCTATGTAGGCAAAGAAGACCCCAACTATCAGTACGCACTCCCCGGAGAGATCACACACCCCAATGGTCTATACGCAGGGGCAATCAAAATGTCCACGCACATGACCAACGCTTACCACGGCAAAAAAATCCTAGGCGTACGGCTCTGTGTGGCGGCTGTAGGGCAAAACAAAACTGGGTGGCTGCTAGGCTCTCGAGAGCAAAACGCAGGCACACCCTATATCTTCCTCGCCCAAAAACTCAAGGGAGCTGACGCAGGGGAGAGCCAATGGCTCCGCTCTAGAGTGTCGGTACTGCAAGACGGCTGGAACGAGGTGATGTTCGACGAACCCTATACGATCGAGCGAGGCAACCCAATCTATGCCGGTGTGATAGCTCAGGACATGAGCAACTCGGGCCTAATACTGGCCACACACCACGACCCACAGATTACCACTCCCCACTCTCTGCTCTACGCCCACGCTGAAGGCAACGCTCAGCACAGCTCACTCTCATTTGCCGCTAAGCCCAAGCAAGACCAGCATCTACTCATGCAGTTCATCTTGGACGAATCGGCTCATAACGGTATCGAACCTCTCATCGCAGAGCTATGTCGCATCTATGTAGAGGGAGATCGAGTTAAGGTTGAGGGCAAGCATGACGCTATATTCGTCTATACTATCACGGGTCAGCTCATCGACTCGGAGGTAGCTCTCCCCTCGGGTAAATACATTGTGCGAGTTAGTACGCCATCGGGCTATCAGCACCAGCGTATCTTGGTGCCATAGTCTATCATACATCATAAATCAAAGGCGGTGCATCGAAAACAATTTTCGATGCACCGCCTTTGATTTAGACCCTCGGATTACCCCGATCGTAGCTAACGCTCTCGCTTCTTAGGCACCTTGAGCTCGATATCGAAGTCTACGACCCGAGTAGCATTAACGCCTGAGATACCCGTACCTCCATTGATGTTGCTGTAGATCTGCACGGGCGTAGTAAATGGAGATTCTTCATCTGTCGAATGGGCTACGCCTAGGCTAATGAGATATTTGTAAACATCTTCGCTGATAGCCTGCACGAAGAAACGAATACGCCGACTCTTGGGCTTGACCAACACCTCACTCCCATCTCCTAGAATGGTATGATACCCATCTTCTCTGTGGTAATAGAAGTTCATCGGCAGAGAGATACGATCGGACGAGAGAGAGAGCCCAACCTCCTGCCCATCGAAAACACGATCGGGGAAAACGTTGTAGATATTGGTGTACGAGGCAATATCGAAGGGGTCTTCAGCCTCTTCGCTACCGGGGGCTGCGGGATTGCCATCACTGAGTATGTAGTCCTCTCTCCCATCTAGCTTGAGCATGATCCACCCCCTAGGCGTAAACTCCTCGCCAGTGTCTACACGCTGCACTACATCTGCATATTCCGCATAGATGCGGTAGTAGTTTTTCTCCCCCGCGGGGTCTTTGAGCCTAATCTTCCAGCGGGTGTACTCCTTGCGACTACCTGTTTCCCGATGTAGGGTATAGTCTTCGTGCTTGACCTCAAGCACCTCTGCTGGGCTTGGCACTACAAACTCAGACGAAGCCTTCTTGCCCTTGTAGCTGGCTGAGATCTGCACACGCTGGCCACTCCTGAACTGAGCCGAGAGTTCATAAGTCCCAAGAGGCTTGATCGGAGTGAGCCCTACCTTGGCTCCGTCGATGCTCATCTCCACCTCCACGCCCTTGATCCTGAAATACCGCCCCATACTGGTTTGGGAGATCTTGAGCGTATGTTGGTCCCGATCGGTTGCACCAAGGAAAAGAATCGTTAGCTCCTCCTTGAGGTTTTCGTATGGGATATCAAGCGACGACTTACAACTCGTCATTGACACAGCGGCTACCAATAGAGCCGATAATTTAAGCATGTATGGTTTCATCGTCTTAGGAACCTTAAAATTTGTATGTGTAGGAGATTGACGGAATGATGGGCAGAAGCGTAAACTTCGTTACCCGATTATCCTTCCTAGAGTTGCTCAGATCAGCAGGGTAGATGAAGGCCGGATTCTTCTGGTTGTAGACATTGAAGATGCTGAAGTTCCAGACACTCTGGGCTCTCCCCTTGTGAAAGCGATTGTAATTGACACTTAAATTGAGGCGATGCGTGGCTGGCAAACGGAAGTTGTTGCGCTCGGGGATATAGCTCTGTGTGTCCGATCGCCAGCTATCCATAACATCTGGACGGATAATCTGCATCTTCTCATAACCAAGTGTAATCACTCCACCTGTGTAAAACTCCCAAGAGGCAGACGCATCGACACGATTGCTAAACTTGTGAGATAGGACGATGTTGAGCTTGTGCCTGCGGTCATACTTGTAGGGGAACCACTCACCTCTATTAATCGAACCATCAGGGAAGCGGCGCTCGCTCTTGGAGAGGGTGTAGCCAACCCAACCAGTGGTACGGCCAACCTGACGCATCAGGATTGCCTCCACCCCATAGCTACGGCCGTGACCAGCGACGACTTTGTTCTCCCAACCAACCGACGAGCCTACGAAGCTGGCTCCGTCCTTATACTCGAGTACATGGTTCATGTGCTTGTAATAGGCTTCGGCACTTACATACCACCCATTGCCAAACTTATAGTTCGCACCGAGGCTCAGCTGATCCGAGGTCATCGGCTCGAGGTGTTTGGTAGCAGGTACCCACAGGTCTGTGGGGAGCGTCATAGCAGCCGAGGTAAGCAGGTGTACATTCTGCGACATACGTGCATAGCCGAGCGTCATATTAAGCAGAGGCGTTATACGCCAGTCTATGTTGGCTCTAGGTTGTAGGGAGATATAAGGCTTGGAATTAACCATAAACATAGCCGCACGCAGGCCTGCGTTGAGCTGGAGGGCATCATTGAGCTGGAGCTTACTCTCGGCATAGAGGGCTGCATGGTGGGCAAAGATTAGACTAGAGGGTTTAGGATTCAGCAGGTCTGGGCTTACGTCTAGTCCTAGGGCCTCACCTCTATTGACCCGCTCGTGGGCTTCGGGACGGAAGGTATGGTGGATATAGTCTAGCCCGAAGCGCCACTCCGAGCGAGGCGAGGCGTAGTAGTGAGCATTCCAGCCTAGCGATAGATCTTCAATACCAGAGTTGTAGCCAACGGAGGTGAATTGCCTCTCTGCCTTACGCTCCAAAATACGGTTGGTGAACCGTGTCAAGAAGTGATATTTGGTATAGGCCAGCGTCATATCACTATAGAGCTTGGAGGAGAAGACATGGTTCCAGCGCAGAGAAGCTAGAGTATTGCCCCAATTCATATTGGCGTTGGTATTGACATCTAAGGAGTGCACATTGCCGTCTTCGTCACTGATGCTGTATGTTTCGTTCATATCACTATGCAGCTTGTCTAGTCCATGATAGACACTTAGGTATAGGCGATCTCTATCCCCGATCTTGTGCTGCAACTTGGCATTGATGTCGTAGAAGTAGTAGCCTCCATCGAAGTCTTCACTAGGGATAAAAGGCTTGGCGAGCAAGTCAATGTAGGTGCGACGAAGGGCTAGATTGAAGCTCGTCCTATCCTTAATAATAGGCCCCTCGATCTGAGCTTTGGAGGAGATCAATCCTATACTCAAGGCTCCTTTGTACTTCTGCATATTCCCGTCATTGGTGCGCACATCAATCACAGAGGAGAGGCGTCCGCCGAAACGAGCAGGGAAGTTACCCTTGTATAGGTCGACCTTCTTGACGGCCTCAGGAGTAAAGACAGAGAAGAACCCGAAGAGATGATCCACACTATAGAGCGAAACGCCATCTAGTAGGATCAAGTTTTCGTCGGGTCCGCCACCTCGTACATGCACACCTGCACTGCCCTCGCTCCCGCTCTGTACCCCGGGCATTAGTTGTAGCGCCTTCATCAGATCGCTCTCTCCAAGCAACGCTGGAGTTGTCTTGATGATATGTACGGGAACCTCAATAGCCCCCGCCTGCGGTGCACGGAGCTGTCGGCGTTCTTCTGTGATGACTACTTCTTGTAGTAGCCCCTTAGGGTCAAGTTCGATGGTGAGTGTTGTGTCTGCTTTTAGGTTAAGCTCGATGGTTTGTGTTTCGTAGCCGATGTAGGAAATACGGATTGAGCGAATCGGCTTGCTGGGACTGAAGCTAAAGAAGCCGTAAGAATTGGTATAAGCTCCTTGCTTAGTTTCGGGTGCGTAGATCGTCGCTCCAATCAAGGTTTCCTTACTCTCGGCATCGACCACATGCCCACTAATCGTGTGGTGCTTGGTTGTGGGTGGCTGAGCTTGCACCATATCTGTGCCCCAGCCGAGCCAAAGCAGAGTGACGAGGACGAACACACGCCGGAGCGCACTTGGGGCTACAAGCTGGCGAAGGTGGTTCCGCATTGTCATTGTCTAGTGATTGTTTGTAATTAGTTATTAGCTGCTGTCTATCTAATCTCTTGAAGAAAGAAAATATGGGAGCAAATATAGGTATTATTTCCATGCAGGGAGCAAACAAAACACTCGTAAACATCTATAAAAGAAAAATCTATAAAAGTTTAGCCTCCCATAGAGGTTATACCAACTCTCCCAAATGCAGCTAAGCCCCGAGAGGATTGTACTCACAATCTCTCTCGAGGCTTAGGTAATAATATCCGTTTGGCAGTAGAGTCGTGGTGCTTACACCTCGGCAGAGCTCTGGCACTGCTCCATGACACGCAGGAAGTTGCCACCCCAGATTAGGGCAAGATCTTCTTCATCGTAGCCACGAGCCAGTAGTTCCATCGTGATGCGTACGAGATCTAGAGTAGAGCGACAACCAATCAGCTCGCCATCTCCGTCGAAGTCCGAGCCGATACCCACGTGCTCGATCCCAGCAATACGAATGATGTGTTCGATATGCTCGACCGCATCGAGCAGACTAGCCTGCTGATCGTCCTGATGAATAAAACCAGCATAGAGGCAGATCTGCACAACTCCCCCCTTGCGAGCGATAGCTCGGATCTGATCGTCGGTGAGGTTGCGTGGGTGATCACAAAGTGTTCGGGCAGAGGAGTGGCTAGCAATCACGGGCTGAGTGCTTAGCTCTAGCACATCGGCTACCGTTTCCTCTCCTGTATGACTAAGATCAATCATCAAACCAAGGCGATTCATCTCTCGGACAACCTCTCGACCAAATGGGCTAAGTCCGCCATGTGTGCGCTCACTCTTGCGAGCAGAGTCGCAGATCGCGTTATCGCCATTGTGGCATAGCGTTACGTAGACGATACCGTAACGATCTCGATAGTACTGGAGCAGGCTAAGTCGCTCTCCAAGGGCATAGCCGTTCTCTATGGCAGGAATAATAGCCTTGAGCCCTCTTGCCTTGGCCGATTTGACGTCGGCGGCCGATCGAGCGATGCAAGCACGATCGGGATAGAGCCCAACTTGACGATGTAGCTCTGTGAGTTTGGCCTCGGCATAGCCAATCGCTCGCTCGTGCGCTTCGTCCGACAGCTCGCCTTGTGGCAAATAGGCAACCATGATGCTGGCGTCGATCTGCCCAAGCTCTAGCTTAGGCAGGTCCACAAGCGTCGGGCCGTACTCCCCAAGTCTAAAGTCTTGCGCAAAGCACATCGGCGTATCGGTGTGCGAATCAAGCGTTAGCTCGGTGGTGTGGAACTGGCGCGCCCTACGATACAGCCGAGCACGCTCCACGATGTGTGCGAAGAGCCTGAGTTGACGAGCATCGCCTCCAGCAACCATTTGCTCAGGGTGCCACTGTACAGCCAGAATATCCAATTCGGGGTAAGCATCAATCGCCTCATTGATGCCGTCAGCAGCCATCGCATGCTCCACGAAAGGAGGACGCACCTCCCTGAGCGCCTGATGATGCAGGCTATTGACGTAAATATCTTCGCCCTCCTCGATGCCGAGAATGTCTGCCAAGCGTCCACGAGGTGTAACTTCCGTCAGCCGATGAGCTCCAATGGTCTTGGGAATCTTGGGCGAATGATCGATCGCATACTCCACCGTGTATTGGCTAACGATGTCTTGAAACAGGGTAGAGCCGTAGGCAACACCGAGTAGCTGATGCCCACGACAGATACCGAATATAGGCATACTGAGGCGAGTAGCTAGACGAATAAGGATAAGCTCATAGCGATCACGCTCGGGATCGACTTCACCCAAGCCACGTATTGGGTCTTCGTCTAGGTAAATTGGGTTAAGGTCGCTACCACCAGAGAGGAGCAAGCCGTCCAAGCTCTGCAGGCTCTCTAGCAGGGTATCTATATCATCGGTAAGCGGAAGTAGAAACGGAACTCCTCCAGCTCTGATGATGGCATCTGAATAAGCCCTCGCCAGCGATGAGCCATACTGGGTCTGATTGACCGTAATCCCGATTCGAGGCTTACCAAGACAAACGGGAGCGACCGAATGGTCCCTCCCGAGATGTCGGTCTACCTCTTGATTCAATGCCCGTACGGCTTGAGATAGATCGTTAAGTTTCATAAGATGAATCCTTATTTATGCGTCAATACGAGCGTAGGTCGCATTAGCCTCGATAAATTCACGGCGAGGGCCTACGTCGTCGCCCATGAGCATCGAGAAGATTGAGTCGGCCTCGGCCGCATTCTCTACCGTGATGCGGTGGAGCGTTCTGTTCTCTGGGTTCATTGTTGTCTCCCAGAGTTGCTCATCGTTCATCTCACCAAGACCCTTGTAGCGCTGCACGTGTACCTTGCTTTCGTCCCCATCTGCAACACGGTCGATGAAAGCCTGTCGCTGCTGCTCTGTCCAGCAGTATTCCTGTTCCTTACCTCGCCGACAGAGGTAGAGCGGAGGCGTAGCAATGTAGACGTAGCCGCTCTCGATGAGGCTACGCATATTGCGGAAGAAGAAGGTCAAGATGAGCGTGGCGATGTGGCTACCGTCCACGTCGGCATCGGTCATGATGATCACCTTGTGGTAGCGGAGCTTGGAGAGGTTGAGCGCCATACTGTCCTCTTCGGTACCGATGGTCACGCCCAGTGCCGTGTAGATATTGCGAATCTCTTCGCTCTCGAGTACCTTGTGCTGCATTGCTTTCTCTACGTTGAGGATCTTACCACGCAGAGGGAGAATAGCCTGATACTCTCGGTCGCGGCCCTGCTTAGCTGTGCCACCGGCCGAATCCCCTTCGACGAGGAATAGCTCACTCTGCTCGGGATCCTTGCTCGAGCAATCTGCGAGCTTACCGGGTAAGCCACCGCCAGAGAGTGGCGACTTGCGCTGCACCATCTCACGAGCCTTACGAGCTGCTTGACGAGCCGTAGCTGCTAGTACAACCTTATCGACGATGATTTTAGCCTCTTTAGGGTGCTCCTCCAGATAGTTCTCTAGGGCTTCGCTCACAGCTATGTCCACCGCCCCGATTACTTCGTTGTTACCGAGCTTCGTCTTGGTCTGACCCTCAAACTGAGGCTCTGCCACCTTGATGCTTACCACTGCGGTCAGCCCTTCACGGAAGTCATCGCCCGTGATCTCGACCTTGACCTTATCTAGGAGCTTGGAGTCGGTAGCATATTTCTTGAGCGTACGTGTCAGACCACGGCGGAAGCCCGCCAGATGCGTTCCTCCCTCAATAGTATTGATATTATTGACGTAGCTATAAACATTCTCCGTATAAGAAGTATTGTAGGTCATAGCCACTTCTACGGGGATACCTTGCTTCTCTGTTGTGATGTGAATGATGTCCTCTACCAGCGATTCCTTACTACGATTGATGTAGCGCACGAACTCCTTGAGCCCGTCCTCGGAGTAGTAGCTCTCGCTCTTGTAGCTACCGTCCTCATTCTGTTCACGGCGATCGGTAAGGGTCAAGCGAATACCAGCATTGAGGTAAGCCAGCTCACGTAGACGATCGGAGAGAATCTTGAACTGATACTCCCCTACGATAAAGATAGAGGTGTCGGGTTTGAAGATCACCGTAGTACCCGTGCGATCGGTCTCGCCAATGACTTGTAGCTCTGTGGTTGGGATACCACAGCTAAACTCCATTGAGTAGATCTTACCGTCACGATGCACAATAGCTTTGAGATACGTAGAGAGGGCATTCACACAGCTCACACCGACCCCGTGCAGACCGCCCGAAACCTTGTACGAACCCTTGTCGAACTTACCCCCTGCGTGCAGTACCGTCAGTACCACCTCTAGGGCACTCTTACCTTCCTTCTCGTGAATATCCACAGGGATACCACGACCGTTGTCGTGTACCTCTATGGAGTTGTCTTCGTTGATGACGACCTGAATATCTGTACAATAGCCAGCTAGAGCTTCGTCGATTGAGTTATCTACAACTTCATATACGAGATGGTGCAGGCCCTTCTCTCCAATATCCCCGATATACATGGCAGGACGCTTGCGCACTGCTTCTAGCCCCTCCAGTACTTGAATGCTACTGGCCGAATAGTCGGCGCCCATAGCGTTGTCTTTGATTTCTTCGCTCATGATTCTATAAAATCATCATTTTGATTTATCCACAAAGATAGTAAGAAACTAGCGTACCGCCACTGCGTTGCTAGATATAGGGAATGGTGTTCGTTGTACATTGACTCCTCATACTTGATGATAACGAAAATCAAACGGTGGTGCGCCAAAAAGACTTTGACACACCACCATACTCATTTACTCAGCTCACTACTGGGCGAGGAATTGCCCTAGAGCTATGCGGACCTGCTCGAAGCAGCTCTGCAAGTCGTCATTGACGATTTGCAGATCGAAGTGATCGGCATGCGCCAGCTCCTGCTCGGCCTTGGCCAGACGCTCCTCGATAACCTCGGGGCTATCTGTAGAGCGGCTCGTAAGCCTTGTACGTAGCTCCTCGATCGAGGGAGGCTTGATGAAGAGGCTTAGCGCCCGATCTCCGTAGCAACTCTTGATGTTGCGACCGCCGACGCAGTCCACATCAAAGATCACATTATCCCCCTGAGCCAAGATGTGCTCAACCTCGCTTTTGAGCGTGCCGTAGTACTTATTCTCGTACACTTCCTCCCACTCGAGGAAGTCCCCCGCCTCGATGCGTCGGCGAAACTCATCTGGCGAGAAGAAATAGTACTCTACGCCGTGTCGCTCGTTGCCTCTAGGCTGTCTGCTGGTAGCAGACACCGAGAAGCGCAAGCGTAGCTCGGGCACCTCTGCCATGAGCTTATTAATGATCGTGCTCTTGCCCGTGCCCGAGGGAGCCGAGATGATGACCAGCTTACCCATACTAGGCCTTGCTCTCCTCCTTGATCTTGGCGATAATCAGGGCTGACAGCTCGTCAGCTAGCTCGGGATTGGCTTGTAGCGTTGCCTTAGCCGCCTCACGCCCCTGCCCTAGCTTATTCTCGCCATAGCTAAACCAAGAACCACTCTTCTTGATGATATTGTGCTCGGTACCGAGGTCGATAATCTCACCCGTGCGAGAGATACCCTCGCCGTAGACGATATCGAACTCTGCCTTGCGGAACGGAGGAGCTACTTTGTTCTTGACGACCTTGACCTTCGTCAGATTACCGAGTACCTCCTCACCATCTTTGATCGCCGTACTCTTGCGAATGTCGATGCGGACAGAAGCGTAGAACTTGAGGGCATTACCTCCAGTGGTCGTTTCGGGATTGCCGAAACTAACCCCGATCTTCTCACGTAGTTGGTTGATGAAGATGCAGGTCGTATTTGACTTATTTACAGCCCCCGTCATCTTACGTAAAGCTTGTGACATCAGGCGAGCCTGCAAACCAACCTTGTTGTCGCCCATATCTCCCTCGATCTCGGCCTTAGGCGTTAGGGCAGCCACAGAGTCGATGATCACGAGGTCCACAGCATTGGAGCGAATGAGCTGCTCGGCAATATCTAGAGCCTGCTCGCCATTATCTGGTTGTGAGATCCACAGATTATCAATGTCTACACCTAGCTTCTGGGCATAGGTAGGGTCGAAAGCGTGCTCTGCATCGACAATAGCTGCTACGCCACCAGCCTTCTGTGCCTCGGCAATGGCGTGGATAGCGAGAGTCGTCTTACCAGACGACTCTGGCCCATAAATCTCTACGATACGCCCACGAGGGTAACCGCCGACACCTAAAGCAAGGTCTAGCCCTACGGAACCAGAGGGAATAACACTGATGGCCTCCACAGGCGTCGCACCCATATTCATAATGGCACCCTTGCCATGCGTCTTCTCGATGCTAGCCATGGCAGCTTGTAGGGCTTTGAGCTTATTCTCGGGCAAGCCGGGCTTGCTTTGCTGTACGTCCTTTGTTTCTTCTGAACTCATATATATTACTTACTTAATTGTCATCGGTATAGTAGCCTAGGAGTAGAGAACCCTATGCCTGCTCGGCCAAGATTTGGGCGGCGTGGTCTGCTGTCACGACAGCTCGGCCTCGGATAATCCGCTCAATACGTCCGTCCGTACCGATCACGAAGCTCGTGCGCTCCGTACCCATATACTTACGGCCATACATACTCTTCTCTACCCAAACGCCAAACTGCTCGTTGAGCCTAACGTCCGTATCGGCAATCAGCCTAAAGGGGAGGCTATGCTTGTCGATGAAGCCACGGTGGCTCTTGGCCGTATCTCGGCTGACACCCACGACCTCATAGCCCGCAGCTCTGAGCTCTGCATATCCATCTCTTAGGCTACAGGCCTGAGCTGTACAGCCGGCAGTATTGTCTTTGGGGTAAAAGTAGAGGACAACCTTGCGGTCTGGGTAATCCGACAAGCGAACCTCTCGCCCATCTTGGTCTAGCCCAAGCAAATCCTCTACCCGATCTCCTATATTCATCATAATGATGTATCTACGTTGATTATCTAAAGAATTGACTAACCTGACAAAGATAGAGATTATTCCTTACATAATATTAGGACTTGTAGCACCCCTTTTGGTAAGCCTATAAGCCCTATCCCCACTGCTCAATTTATACATTCTTTTACTCCTCTGTATGATGATCGAGCAGACACTCTCTAGTCGAGCGGAACATCGGGAAACCTCGTATTTGGCCTCTAGGAGGCTCTAGATCACTCCGACCTCGTTTGCGCACCTCTCTCCCAGAGGCAGAGGGAGAGGGGCTTAAAAAAGCACAAGTACAACCGACTAGCAAATAGATATATAGACTAAAATCCCAATCAATCTCACAGCCTTCTTGCTCTATTTTGCGTGTTTCCTCCCATCAATCCTTTAGGATTAGTCGATACACCTGATGGGGTTAGCCCTACGATCCGAATCAATCTGCCCATCAATTTCTTTCAGCCAAACCATTCTCCTTTATGAACCGTTATACCATTCCCATAAATTCCTCACTATATCCTTAACACTCCTTAACCAAAAAGTAGAACAATTGCCATACTAAGTTTTGGCATTTTTGAGTAGATGCCACTAACCCTAGGCCCCCCGCCCTTATGCTCAGACCTATGCATAGAGCACAAGAGCCAAACATTTGTATCAAATGAGACCGTTGCACGGCATTTTGCCTGTTTTCGGTTGGAAACGTTGTATATATCTCTGATTATTAATATCTTTAATGTGTAATTAACTGTATCGACATGGCAACCAAACCAACCGAACAAGCTCCGAGCTTCCTGCAAGTGAGACTATTGCGCAATGCGCCGCTCAAAGGTTCTTGTATCTTTCTCGGTGTTTTTTGCGTGTTTGAGCGGCTTTGGGAGCCTTGAATACTATCCCCCT
>NZ_JRAR01000078.1:0-3944 GCF_000768935.1 Porphyromonas sp. COT-290 OH860
TACCTCGCCAATCAACGCAAGCATTGATTTGGCGGAGAAAGGAGTGCTTCATGCGGTCGCGACGAACCTGAGTATATACTTGTAGGAAGCTCGGAGCTTGTTCGGTTGGTTTAGTTGCCATGTCGATACAGTTAATTACATATTAAAGATAGTAATAATCAGAGATATATACAACGTTTCTAACCAAAAAGAGGCAAAATACCGTGCAACGGTCTCTACAATGAGCAACGCTATCACGAGTCGATTGGCAACCTAAGGCCGATAGATGTATACCTCGGCAGGCAGGACCAGATCCTCAAAATAAGGGAAGAACTCAAAAGAGACTCACTAAATCAACGATATCAAGCAAACAAATTGAATCAACAAAGCGACATTTCACTAAATTTGTAGTAGTGCACTTTTGTTTGACAACATACAACTCTTGGGCAGAAGCCTGAAGCATCGGTCGAACTTGATAGCTTACAATCAAGTTGTATTAGTGTCTGAAATGGAACAGTCATACAGAAGAAACTCCAACTCAATTCTGTACATTTGTGGTGTTTAAGCGAGCAAACTAAAATATTTTTATAAATCATTCTGATCATTTTTTAGGCTTATGAATGTTTTGAATAAACTTCGCCGCTCCCTAGTAGCATTGTCTACGGGAGCTCTACTAGCCGTTACTACTCTAGCCTCGGCTCAGCAGTTGCCTCCGCCTCTACCTGCGGATACAGCTCTGCGCATGGGGCAGCTGGAGAATGGGCTAACGTACTTCATTCGCAAGAATGCACTACCCGAGGGGCGTGCAGACTTCTACATCGCTCAGAAGGTTGGCTCAATGCAGGAAGAAGATTCGCAGAGCGGTTTGGCTCACTTCCTAGAGCATATTGCCTTCAATGGGACGAAAAACTTCCCCGGCAAGGGTATGATCAACTGGCTCGAAACCATCGGCGTGCGCTTTGGCTTTGGTATCAATGCCTACACGAGCTTCGACGAAACGGTTTATACCCTAATCAATGTGCCAGTAGAGCGTCAGTCCGTAGTAGACTCCTGCCTGCTGATTTTGCACGACTGGAGTAATGCCATCAGCCTAGAGGATAAGGAAATCGACAACGAGCGAGGTGTGATCCAAGAGGAGTGGCGCTCACGTGATAGCGGTAACCAGCGCATCGCCGAGAAAGCCTTCGAGGCCGCCTTCCCCGGCAACCGCTACGGTAAGCGTATGCCTATCGGTAGTATGGATATTGTGCGCAACTTCAAGTATCAGGAGCTGCGTGACTACTATAAGAAATGGTATCGCCCCGATCTACAAGCTCTCATCATCGTGGGGGATATTGATGTAGACCATGTAGAGGCTACAATCAAGAAGCAATTTGCAGATGTGCCCAAGCCTGTCAATCCTGCCGAGCGTGTCTACATCGCTGTAGAGGACAACGATGCCCCTATCTCGATCATCGCTACTGACCCAGAAGGGGTAGGGACACGTATCTCTATCGCCTTCAAGACGGACGTTACGCCTGCTGAGATCAGAGCGACAGCCTTTGGCGTGGCAGAGCACTACATCAAGAGTGTCATTACGGCTATGATCAACGATCGCTTCGAGGAGATCTGGAAGAAGCCCAATGCTCCATTTATCGCAGCCTCGGCAAACTTCGGCCCCTACTTCCAGGTAGCCAAGACGAAAGATGCTTGGACCTTCAGCGCAGTGGCTGCCGATGGCAAGTATGAGCCAGCACTGCAGGCCCTTGTAGCCGAGATCGAGCGTGTGCGTCAGCATGGCTTCACCGAGGGAGAGCTTAAGCGTGCCAAGAAGAACTTCATGGTCGGTATGAAGACCACCTACAACGAGCGCAATAAGCGTAAGAATGGTAGCTTTACCTCTGTGTATGTAGACTACTTCATCAATGGTGGTACATTGGCCGATATAGACGTGCTATACCCCATCTATGAGCAGTTTGCCGAGCTGCTCCCATTGGCTCAGATCAATGCGATGGCTCAAGAGCTCTTGGGAGAGAAGAATATCGCCATTTCGCTCACTGGGCCAGAGAAGCCAGAGTTTAAGTACCCAACCAAGGACGAGCTTGTCAGCCAGTTCCTTAATGCTCGCAAGCAGCCGGTTGAGGTCTATAAGGAGCCAGTAAGCGACGAGAAGCTAATGAAGAAACTCCCCAAGGCCGGTAAGATCGTCAAGGAGGACAAGCAGGGGCAGTATGGCTCTACCGTCTGGACGCTGAGCAATGGCGTCAAGGTAATCTACAAGAGCACAGACTTCAAGGAGGATCAGATCCTCATGTCTGCTGTGCGCCATGGTGGTCTTGCCTCTTTCCCCAAGGCCGATCCTACAGAGCTGCGTATGATCAATGACATCAGCAGCCTCGGTGGTATCGCCGAGTTTGACGAAACAGCTCTTGGCCGAGTGCTTACGGGTCGTGTTGTGAGCCTCAATGCTTCGCTCGGGCAGATCACAGACGGGCTGTCTGGTAACTCAAGCAAGGACGATCTAGAGACCCTACTACAGCTGATTCATTTGAGCTTCACGGCTCCACGTCTAGATAATCAGGCCTACGAGGCATTCCGTGAGAAGATGGTTAATCTGATCGAAACGCAGAAGAGCAACCCTATGAGCTCTGTGGGTGATAGCATCAGTGCAGCTATCTATCCCGGCAATAAGCTCTTCCAGAGTGTGACCGTAGAGGAACTCAACGCTATGAGCTACGAGTCGGCGATGAAGCTCTACAACGAGCGTATGACCAACGCCAAGGACTTCCAGTTCTTCTTCGTTGGCAATGTTGCTCCCGAGAAGCTCCGCCCTCTAGTTGAGCTATATATAGCCTCTCTCCCAGTGAAGAAGAACCTCGACACCAAGCCCATGGAGAGTCGTCTGCCCAGCCTGCGAAAGGGTGTTTTCACCAATCACTACACCAAGAAGCAGTCTACACCAGCAGGTCTAGTCTTCGACTTCATCTCCGGTAAGCTCCCATATAGCCAGCGCAACGCCATGATCATGAGCATCGTAGGTGAGGTGCTCAATCAGGTCTATACGGCTACAATCCGCGAAGAAGAAGGCGGTACCTACGGAGCCAATGCTTCGGCCTCGGTGATACGTTACCCAGAGGGAGAGGCTAAGCTACAAGTAACCTTCCAGACGGATCCTGCCAAGGCTCATCAGCTCAACAAGATTGTCTATGCCGAGATCGATCGTCTAGTCCAAGAGGGAGCCAAGGCGGAGAACTTCGATAAGGTGCTAGAAAATATGAAGAAGTCGCACGCTACAAGCCTCAAGGAGAATAGCTACTGGCTGAGCCAGCTCTCCAACTACTACTTCAGAGGTACAGACAACGTTAGTCAGTATGAAGCAACCCTCGGTAGCATCAAGCGTGAGGACCTAGCTCCACTCGTCAAGCAGTTGCTGGATCAAAAGAACAGAGTAGAGGTGATGCTGATGCCAGAGGCTGAAGCGAAGTAATCTAAACTTAGAGCATAGCTCAATACAAAACAGCCAAGGGGCGTGGTGATCTTCTGTTCACCACGCCCCTTAGCTTAGGTTAACGTGAGTTCGGTATAAGAATCCCAATCAATCTCCTAAATGAGACTATTGCGCAATGCACCGCTCAAAGGTTCTTGTATCTTTCTCGGTGTTTTTTGAGTGTTTGACGGCTTTGGGAGACTTGAATACTATCCCCTTATCCCCATCCCTGAGGGAAATATCCCTCAGGGATGGGGATTTTACGGTTATTTGACACCTTCAAGCACAAGAAGCCCTGGCATACGCTTGAGATTGTACGCCATAGCTTCAAGGATATTCTGTGTATGCGTTCGTTCTAACCCTCGGTAGCGAAGAACCAACGTCGAATACTGCCAAAGGTACGCTCTATCAAGCACCTTGTCTTACTGATCACACGATTGAATGCCTTCTGACTCTCGTTAAGAGTCTTCCCACGAATAGCCTTGAGCATAATGCCGTC
>NZ_JRAR01000079.1:0-2542 GCF_000768935.1 Porphyromonas sp. COT-290 OH860
TTCCCTCAGGGATGGGGATAGGGGGATAGTATTCAAGGCTCCCAAAGCCGCTCAAACACTCAAAAAACACCGAGAAAGATACAAGAACCTTTGAGCGGTGCATTGCGCAATAGTCTCCTAATGGCTGGGGATGCCGATGTTTCGTTGTCCCTCGTCTTAAGGTGGAGGGAGATGCGGTCAATATCAAGCATATGCAGGATCGTGTGCATGAGTATCAGACTAGTAGCGACTGGGAGGCTGCCAAGGCATTAGGATGGGGCGTCAATAAGGCGGAGATTGCTGAGGTATTCACGGCCAATCAGCAATATATCCACAAGATGCCCTCCAAGTCCTCAGCCAAGCTATTGGAGCTCGGGCATAATGATTACGGCCTAGACAGCATCCAAAAGGAGATCGCCAAGGAGTATCGCCCAAAGATCCCCATATTTGAGGGGGACAAGCAAGTCTGGTATGAGACGCACAAGATATTACAAGACTACAAGGGGCGCAGCCTATTGTTAAGCGAGGGGGTGTTCACACGCCATACATCCAAGAAGTATGAGGCGGAACGCATACCCCTACTTGAATGTATCCCAGAGGCACTCTCTACCCCAGATGAGGTATGGCTCAATGATTACCAAGGTAAGATCACCAATTACAACTACATCAAGTACTATCAAGGGAGATGTATCAATGTAGTCTGTGAGCTCAAAGACGGCAAGGTCTATCAGGTCACAACGTGGTTTGAGGTCGGATTGCAGTATAAAAGCAATCTCCCACACAAGGTTGTCGAAAAAGAAGGCAAGAAAGGCTCTAGAGCAAGGAGAGATCCACGTCATCTCTATCGCCGAGGGCTACTCATAAAAAAAGGCTAGCCAACGGCTAGCCTTATACTGTCGCCCTATATGAGTCATAACGTCCGCCGTCTTCTTGTTGGTCGGGCTACTCGTAGCCCATCCGCCTCATACGGTTGGATAGTCTGTAATCTCACAGGTACTTCGGTTCGCTATCTCCAAGCTGTCTTAAGCAGCCCTCCGCACTCCCTCCTCCGCAAGGGTTAGTGTTTTGTTCACCTCGGAGATAGCTACTGCAAATTTACAATATATATTATTGATATGCAAGATATAACCATACAGCTGGAGCAGATGGCCGAAGATATCCTGCGTGAGGGCGCAGAGATTATCGCTGCTACAGCCCAAGAGTACTATCGCAACAGCTTCCGCCGCAAGAACTTCGACAGCCAGCCATGGCTGCCCGCCAAGACGCCCTCTAGGCGTGGATCCCTGTTGGTCAAGTCAGGGGCTCTAGCCAACTCCATACGCATCGCAGAGCTATCCCCTCGCAGGGTTGTCATCTCCGCTGGAGGTGACAAGGTCGGCTATGCACAAGTCCATAACGACGGCTATACGGGGCTTGTCAATGTCCCAGAGCATATGCGCAGAGCTAGACCACGCTCCCTCATTCCCTCCGAGGGTAAGCCCGCCAAGGGCGAGGTCTCCGTACGAGCCCATACCAGACATGCCTCGATCCCCAAGAGACAATTTATGGGGCAGGCTCGAGATCTCAACGAACTAATACGCAATCGACTGCTGGCCTATATCTCTAGCAGAACTAATCAATAATCAATATGGATAAGCAAATCATCATAGCCGTCATGGATCGGCTACAACAGCAGGTCACAGACCTTAAGTGGATTGAGCCCGATGAAGGGCAACTATACGACCTATCACGACCCGCAATAGAGCCTCCAGCTTGCCTCATCGATCTGGCATACGTCAACTGTGAAACAATCGCACACAAGGTAACTATACAGCGTGTGCAAGCGGAACTTCGGCTAACGCTTGTCTTCGGCTATCAGGGCGAGTCGTACGCCCATGCCCCCGAGGACATCAAGAGCAAAGCCCTAGCTCGCTACGATACCCTAGAGCGACTGCATCAAGCCCTGCAGGGTTGGGATGGAGAGGGATTGTGGTTGCCTATACGTAGACAGCGCGTGCTACCAGCCCCTAAACGACAAGACAACCTCAAGGTCATTGAGGCTGTCTACACATTGGGACTAATCGATCAGGTCGACAGCCCTACCACGCAAAGCTCGGGTGCTCCTTGCGGAGCTTATGGATGCTCGGTCTCTTCCGCGCAATCTCAGACAGATAGTCCCCGTAGTTAAGCACGGCATTCCAGACCGTGCGATCCTCGACAAAGAATTCCTGAGAGCAGAGGATATGCAGGACATCGTCCGTGCGCCGACGCTTGATCTCCGTCCAATAGTAGTAGCGCAGCACAAGCATCTTGTTGCGCTCCTCTATACGCTCAGCTCGACTTGCCGCTCGAGCACACAGAGGCTCCCCAGAGTAACGCTTGCGTCGCTTGGGTGGAGCCTCCTGTATCGGTGGCAGATCGAAAAGCAATGGAGTATCTGTCATATCAACACAAAAATACTACTGAAACGCTGTACGCACCAAATGAGACCGTTGCACGGCATTCTGCCTCTTTTCGGTTAGAAACGTTGTATATATCTCTGATTATTACTATCTTTAATATGTAATTAATTGTATCGACATGG
>NZ_JRAR01000008.1:0-7914 GCF_000768935.1 Porphyromonas sp. COT-290 OH860
ATGTCGATACAGTTAATTACATATTAAAGATAGTAATAATCAGGGATATACACAACGTTTCTAGCCGAAAAGAGGCAAAATACCGTGCAACGGTCTCCTCTAGGTGGCTATCTACTAGCAGCGAAGCAACGATTGGCTGCGAACCCAGCCTAACTGACTTAGTTCGTCCCAGAAATGCGGGAAACTCTTGGCCACAACCTCTGGAGCTTCTACTTGTACAGCGCCCAATAGGTGCACGAAAGCAGGTGCAAGTGCCATCGCCATACGGTGGTCGCTGTGAGTACACAGTACAGTCGCCGTATCATTATGTCTAGAGGTATACTTGCCGTCCCAAGCTATCCGAGATGGATAGAGCTGTAAGTCTGCTCCGACTTTGGCACATTCGGTTCTCAGTGCCTCTAATCTATCACTCTCCTTGATACGTAGATGAGCCACACCATCGAGCGAGAAGCTACGTCCTAGTGCAACGGAGGTTGCGACGAAGGTGGGGACTAGGTCTGGACAAGACGAACAATCGAGCGTGAGCATGCTATCGGCTCTTGCATGGGTTAGACTCAGTTGGATACCAGACTCATAAGGTTCAGTCATCACACCAAAACTCTCGAAGATGTGCGGCAAATATAGGCTATCCCCTTGTAGAGAGGGTAGCTTCAGTTGAGGCAGTTGGAGGCTCTCGACCGCTCCTATCGCCACTAACTCGTAGGCGTAGGAGGCTGCAGTCCAGTCTGCTTCCTCCAGAGTAGTAGTACTAGTAATCTCTTTGGTTCTCGTGGAGTACTCGTAGATTTGCCCTGTCTGGTGCCAATAGACACCTTGCTCTCGTAGCACCTCGAGCGTCATCTGTGCGTATGGCGCAGATGCCAGACCCGACCGGCTAACATCTATCTTGTAGCCTCCGCCCTCTATACACGCACCAATCAACAGCAATGCACTCAGATATTGCGAGCTAGCAGAGGCATCTAACTCTATGGCTTCTCCTCTTATCTGAGCGGGCTCTATGGATAGAGGCGGATAACCGGGTTGGCCTAAATACTCCAGCTTAGCCCCGAGCTGGCGCAGCGCCTCAACTAATGGAGCGATTGGGCGTTCATGTTGTCGTGCCGTTCCCTCCAGTCGAACCGTGCGGCTCGTCTTTGCCGCCAAATAAGCAGCCATAAAACGCATAGCTGTACCAGACTCACCGACACTGATGACACTACCTCCTTGATGCGATACCTCCAATGCCTGCACAAGCGATCTGATATCCTCCGGTAGCCTAGCTCTATCCGTACAGATAGGTCCGAGGTTCACTCCTCGAAGCGAGACCAATAGCAGACGCCTTGCCATTAGGCTCTTGGAGATTGGTAGATGCAGGATATGCCCAGTGGGCTCAGTTCTATTATGTTGCAGGAACAGTTGTAAGTAGTTTTTGCTCATACTGATTTTCTATGACAAGAAAGATCCCATCTGCTTGAAGCGACTCGATGGTTCGGTAGTGCTCATAAGACAAGCAGATGGGATAGTATAGACTTGGCGGGCTTGTGCTCTATCCCTAGAATGTGTATGTACAGCCGACGTTGGCCACAAAAGGCTGTACTGGATAGCCGAGTACCCAGCTGGGCTGCTCTCCCGGAGCGAACTGGCCGTCTAGGGTAAGCGTCCACCTCTTGCCGACACGATAAGCTCCCGAGAGGCTAAATACCCCGAAGGTTGGGAGCTCGACGAACTCGGTTCTAGCTCCATTGGAGTAAGTCAGATCGGCTCTGTAGCCTAGTCCCGTCTGTACTTGATAACCTACACTCAGATCCGTGTAGCCATTAGGGCGATAGTGTACGCTAGCCTCGAGCTCGAAGTTTGATCGTCCCGACAGAGGGTAATGTAACTCTTCACCTGAAGGGAGAGCGACTCCATCCTTGATGCGCCACTGATGACTACGAGCTGCAACCTTAAACGTGTAGGCACGATAGAACGTATAAGCTAGAGCTGCACCAAACTCGTAGTGGTGCGTCGGAGCTGCATCTCGGTAGAAGCGTTTATACCCACCGATAGAGTAAATCTCGTTGCTCATAGGCAGCGAACCAAAGTCACTGCTAAGGGCCTGCCCCTGCATTACATAGTCCTCTACGTTGCGCATTAGCTCATAGCTTGCATATAGCTCGAGAGAGAAGTTAGGGAGGATAAGCCCCGAGAGAGCAAGCCTAGAGGAGAATGGTATGCGTGTGAGCTCCGACTCGTTGAGTAGTGGCATCCGAGGCAGGCATAGGGCATGGCTTATTAACCCGTTGCTACGGACTCCTCCGTCGATCTTGGCACTCAGCAGCCAACTCTCCGACCAGCCGATATGTGCATCAAGACGAGGCCACAGAAGCATCAAGTTCTTATCATCATCTGAGGACTGGAACGAAGCCAAGCCTAGTCCTACAAGTATGCCCCAGTCGAAGCGCTCCTCAACTCCGTCAATCTGCCACGAGGGGCTAATCTGTATATAGGAGTCGTTGAGCGACTTCTTGCGATCGGGTTCACCTACAGATAGCTCTCGGTCGAATAGATAGAGCAGTCCCTCGGCCTTGAAGTCTAGATTGAGCCGACCATAGTCACTCAGCGTACGCCCTAGGCGCAGCTCAACCTTGGGGTTCAGTTCCTTGAGCTCGCCCTGCTTTACCCAAGCGAGGCTGGGAGCGAAGTGATAATGCCAGTTACGCTTGGTAGCCTCTATGGAGCTGATACTCCCACCGATCTGCAAGTAATGTCTATGCCACATATCATCTTTGAGGGCACGCCAAGCCGAGATCTCTTGATCCGTGTGAGCGACATTCTGCTGTTTGATTAGTAGCCCATAGAAGTTCTGATGATCCTGCTGGTAGCTTGTAGATAGGTGCCATCTCATATTGCCACTCTGGCGGAAGTAGTCTGCTCCTAGCCCCCAGCTCTGCTCCTTGATAGGCTGCTCGAGGAGCTCCCCACTAGGATTGTAATGCGTCCACCGACCATTTAGTCTGAGGTCAAGGTAATCCGTCTGAGTATTAATGGGTCGTACGCCTGCCTCCAAGCGAGCATTGTAGCGTACGCCTAGAGCTCCAGAGAGATAGCCAAGTTGACCACTCTTGCCCATGAGGGTGGGCAGAGGAGCGAGTGAAGTGAGTGCGCCTACTTGCACTGGTGCATCAAGCCTAGTTAGGGCAGAGGGAGAGAAGTGTTGCCGCTCTGCTGTATAGACCTTCGGAGTCGATAGAGTGAAGCCCATAGGCGTACGCACCTCGAGCTTGTTCTCCTGCGTGGTCATCACCTTGAGGCTACGCCGTAGTGTATCCACTGGCGTATGGGCACTTTTGCTCTGAGCCCAAAGTATATCGGCACTGGCTAGCCCAAAAACAAGGCTTAGCCCGATGAAGCATATCTTGTATTTCATGATTTCTGAGAGTATTTAGTTAGGCGCTGCTCGATCATCTCTTGGATATCGGGCTCTGGGTCTTGGTAGTTGTCCTTGAGGCTCTGTATATACTGCTGAGCCAAATATAGATCTCCCACCGCCTCGCAACTGTCGGCCAGCAAGACGAAAGCTCTTGCTAGCCAGTACTGCTGAGGGGTACCAGTAGCGACGAACTGCTCCAGCATCTCTTGTGTCTGCTTAGCTTGTCCCAAACGAAGCATCAGAGTAGCCCTACGTACCATAGCCTCTGCTCCCGCTGGAGTATCAGGGTAGGCCGATAGACTTGCGTATGTCGCTATTGCAGTTTTCACGGCTTTATTCCCCTCCTGAGCTCTACCTAGCAGAAGCGTCAGCTCCTGCATAGACTCCGCTGGGAGCTGCTTGCGTCGCAGAAGTTCTTGGGCCACCTCGGTAGCTAGAGTAAATTGCCCTGCGTCTAGGGCTGTTTGAGCGAGCTTCTGACCAAGCTCTAGGCTAGTTTCCGCCGACCCATGAGCCAGCTGATAGGCCTTACGGTACGCCTCTACGGCTTCTGCACCACGTCCCAGAGCGAGTAATGTCGCTCCCATCTCGGTCTGCACACGTAAGGACTGCTCTGGCGAGAGGGTAAGCACAGAGAGCTTACGCAGGCGTTCCAGAGCCTCTCCTCTGCGCTCGGTTTGTATGTAGCGGTCAATGAGTAGCCACTCAGCTCTATAACGATCGGGGCTATCGGGATAGTCGCCAACGAAGGTCAGTAGCTCCTGCTCTACTCCAGCCTCGGCACGGCGCAAACGGCTCTCAAGGGCTAGATACTTCAAGTGAACAGCGTCTTGCTCTCTTGGCACAAGTTTACCTCCTAGGCCAGATACAAATGCTGCGTACTCATCGAGGCGATGATTCTCGGCATAGAGGCTTTTTAGATCGCTTAAGGCTATCTGGGCTTCACTACTCTCCGGATAGGTAAGCACCACGTGCTTGTAAGCCTCTATCGCGGGCTGCTCATCTCCTTTGTTGGACTGTATCAAAGCTCTTTCTAGAGCAGCCAGTGGAGCGGAGGGGCTAGAGGGAAATCGCTGCTCTAGTGAAGCAAAGATCTCATCTGCTGCACCCGATTGCTTGCGCCCTATCAGTAGCGCTCGTCCCTTGTCATAGAGTACATCTGCGACGTAGGCGGACTGTGGGTGCTTATCTAGTAGCTTATCAATGACCTCTATTTGCTTGTCATACTCACCTCTCTGTCTATGTATGGTAGAGGTGCGGTAGAGTGCCTCGTCGCTCCCCTCTGGGTGAAGTCTGTCTGCACGCAGATAGCAGGCCATTGCCTCTTGTGGCTGCCCTCCCTGCCCGAGTAGGCAGTCACCCATACGGCAGAGCGCATCTGCTCTCATCTGTGCTTGTGCGTCGGACGAGGCATATCGGTCTAGGGACTTATAGGCCTCTGCATACCTCTTCTGGTTGTAGAGGGCATAGCCGTGCAGATAGCTAGCTATACCATGCTCATAGGCGGAAGCCCCTTGCTGCAAACGCATCGCAGCTGCCGCATCTTGCTCTGCCTCTCGGTACTTGCCCTCTCGCAGATAATAAGCAGCACGCATCACTCGTGCTATGGCATAGGCTTCTCCCTTGCCCGAGAGGGCGATGGCTTCGTTGAGGGTCTTGAGGTAAGTCGCTGGGTCTGATTCCTGTGTAGAGGCTAGGCGTACTAGGACGTCTTGCTTAGCATCCGTCAGTTTCTCTCCTTGACTCTCTAGGCGTTTGATGAAGTCCAGTTTGCTTTGGTAGTCCTTGCCAACCGAGAAGTAGCCACGTAGCAACTCGATCACTCGTTGGCGGTGTGGGCTATGGGGATAATCGGCTAGAAATCGCTCGGTCTGTCTGATCTGGCTACCGAAGGCATCATAGCCACGAGAGAAGCCAATCTCAATAAGCTGATACAAGGCTTCTTCCTTGGTCTTGCTGGAGCTCTTGGGGTGCTCCATGACAGCCGAGAGAGCGAGCTGAGCTTGTCCGTCCTGTCCGTCCGCCCTGTACGCATTGGCTAGGGCAAACTGAGCAATGGCTCCACGCTCACCTTGAGCAAGTGTAGCACGCTGTAGGGCAGGTATCGACAGCCCCATCTGGCCATTAGCTTGGCTCTGGGCACGATGATAGTAGGCTGCCCCCAAGGCGAATGCCTCCTCTGCAGTTAGGTTAGGCAGCTCCAAAGGAGCCAAGATGCGAATAGCATTGGTATAGTCCCCAAGGGCATAATAGGCTTGCCCCATAGCCCCTTGTAGGCGTATGCGCTCGACAAGCTTGGGGAACCGACGCTGTAGCTCTTGCGTACGAGCAATGGCCTTGGAGGGTGCCTCTCTCTCGTATGCCATTAGAGCTTGTAGATAGGCAGCCTCTGGGGCAAGCTCTGGGCTCCATGGGTGATCTGCCAGTAGTGTAGCAGCTCGGCTAGCCTGCCCCTCGCTCCAGTCGAGGTTGCAAAGGTAGAGTATGGCCCACTCTGCCCATATAGATCGGCCCGTAGAGGCCTGCTCTAGCAGAGCTCTAGCCGCTGGTATGCTAGCAGAAGTATTCTGCTCTGTGAGCATGATGTAGGCACGTAGTGTCAGGCACTGGGAGTATTCTTCGTCATTGAGTCCATCGGCCTGCACTAGGGATAGGTGGTGAGCAGCATTGATGCGGTCACCGCTCTCCATATACACCAGTGCGAGCATAAGCCTAGCCCGGTTGCGATCCATTGAACTAGGGTACTGCTCTACGAAGTCGAAGAGGACCCGTGCGCTAGAGCTCTCTAGGCTCATGAGCTTGGAGAGCGCTTGCATATAGGGCCTCTGATCGGCATTGGCAAAAGTAATAGGCAGGTGCAGTCGGCTCTGCGAGATACCGATATGGTTTTGTCCCACGGCATATTGCCTCATCTGGCTCTCTAGACTCAACCTAGCAGAGGGCAGAGATTGCTGTGCTCCTAGATGAGAGAGGAATAATGTAGACAGACTGAGGCAGAGGACTAAATGTTTCATACCTAAAGTAATTCAAAAACTTGATACATATTTTGACAAAGATAACAAACACAGCTCAAATGCTCCTCTGCTCATGTACTCGGCTTGCCAATACATAAATAAGGACACCATCTGAGCTGCCCCTATAGCTCTAGCGAGAGAGCCAAAGACTGCCCATCTTGCTTACTGCCCTCTAGTGGCTCGCTAGTCTAACTGGCAAGAGGGTGGCGGAGTAAGTGCCGACCACAAACTAGGCGTCGGCTCTAGCCATGGTAGAGGCGGCTGAGCGACTGTGGGGCGAATGGGTGTATTGCGTGTCTGTGGCGTGTCGATACCAGACTTCTTGAGCATCTCGGACATCCACGGCAGACGCCCTACGTATAGGAAGCGCTTGTTGAAGTAGCCGCTTGACTTGAGCTTGTGCTTAATGATACCACGGCTATTAGTACTGTGCATAATAGTCAGATCTCCGTCCTTATTGTCCACCACGAGGGCCACATGGCCTACTCGAGAGCTAGAAGCATTGCGCCCCTTGAAGAAAACCAAATCTCCGGGTCTAGCCTCTGCGACTTTCTTGACGAAAGTGCTTAGTGCTGCCGATGAGCGGGGAATCTGTACACCTAGCATCTTATATAAATAAGATACGTAACCAGAGCAATCCAACGGCCAAGGAGCTATGCCTCGTGAGCGGTAGGGTTTGCCGAGTAGTCGCTCACCGCTGCGTATGAGCTGCGAGAGCGCTTCCTCCAGCAGAGGCTCGTCCGCGCTAGCAGCCCGTGACACTTGCGCTGTCTGTATGCTGTGACTTGTGGCAGGCTTGCTTTTGCTCTTCTTATTGCGTGCGGCACAGCTAACCAGAGGTAGCGAGAGCAATACTAGCAGATAGAGCCGAGAGGCTAGAGTATATTTGGGGTTCATCAGCAATCTTTATCTATTGATTTTGTCGTATTTTACCAGATATGTAAGCATTATAGCTATGAGTTTGTTGTAGCAAGGAGATAGAGTGGCGCACATAAATCTCCTCACACCGGCGTGATAGCTATCAGTACTTACACAATATGGCAACGAACGAAAATAAACATTTATTATGAAATAGGGCATAACCTCCATGGACGAAGATCTAAACTGACTGTTAAAAGATGTTATCAATCTATGGATCAATTGTCGAAAATTAGTTGGGATTTGCTGAAAAATTGAAGGACTGATTTGTGAGGATTGTAGGACTCATTTCTCTAGATGTGTCCTACAATTCGCATAGATTGATGGGAAGAAATACGCAACAGTAAAGCTCCAATCTACTGAATATGCCAACAAAACATTTTATACAACTGATTATCAATAGGCTAACAAAAAATCGATTTTAGGCAATTATTTTTACTGAGCTGAGCGGAAGTGCCCCAATAAGAGAAAATGCAATCTAGAGCCTCCTAGGGGAGACTATTGCGCAATGCACCGCTCAAAGTTTCTTGTATCTTTCTCGGTGTTTTTTGCGTGTTTGAGCGGCTTGGGGAGCCTTGAATACTATCCCCC